>JBILVW010000062.1:0-10525 GCA_044370205.1 Pirellulales bacterium
CGCGGAATCTCGAGATCGGCGTTCGCGTCGGCTGGGGACTCACGGCCGAAACAGCCCCCTTCTTCTCCGACGCCGGCATGGGCTGGCGGTGGTGAACGCCTAGGCGTGGATGGCCTGGCCGGAGACGGCGAGGGCGGCTTCCTTGAGGGCCTCGGGGAGCGTGGGGTGGGCGTGGCAAACGCGGGCGATGTCTTCCGCCGTCGCACCGAAGCTCATCGCCGCCGCGGCCTCACCGATCAGGTCACCAGCCGCCGGGCCGATGATGTGGATGCCCAGCACGCGATCGGTCGCCGCATCGGCCAGCACCTTCACCTTGCCCGTCGTGTCGTTGATCGTGCGGGCCCGGCCATTGGCCCTGAAGGGAAACACGCCCTTCTTGAAGGCCGTGCCGGCGGCCACGAGCTGCTCCTCGGTCTTGCCGATGGCGGCGATTTCCGGGTGCGTGAAGACGACGGCCGGCACGAGGTCGTAATCGACGTGGCTCCAGCGGCCGGCAAGGGCGTCGATGCAGGCCACGCCATCCTCCTCGGCCCGGTGGGCGAGCATCGGCCCGGGAATGCAGTCGCCAATCGCCCACACGCCAGCTGCCGACGTCCGATACTGGCCGTCCACCGAAATGCAGCCCCGCGGGTCGGTCGTGAGGCCGACCGTCTCCAGGCCGAGGTCATCGGTGGCCGGCTTGCGACCCGTGGCGGCGAGCACGCGGTCGCACTGGATCGGCTCGAGGCCCTCGCACTCGACGAGGCAGCCCAGCCCCGCGGCCCTGGCACTCTTCACCTTCACGCCAAGCCGGATGTCGAGCCCCTGCTTGCGGAACAGGCCGAGGGCATCGGCGGCGATGTCGGCGTCGATGCCAGTGAGAATTCGGTCGGCATACTCGAGAACCGTGACCTTCGAGCCGAGCCGCCGCCACACGCTGCCGAGCTCCAGGCCGATATATCCCCCGCCGATCACGACGAGGTGGCCCGGCACCGTTTCGAACGCCAGAGCCTCGGTACTCGTGCCCACGAGCCGACCGTCGGCCTCGATGCCCGGCAGCACCACGCTCCGGCTGCCGACCGCGAGCACGACCCGCGGTGATTCCAGCACGGTCTTCGTGCCGTCCGCCGCGGTCACCTCCACGCGGCCCGCTCCCGCCAGCCGGCCCGTGCCGCGGTACCGCGTCACCTTGTTCTTGGCCAGCAGCGCGTCGATCCCCTTCGCCAGCGTCGAAACGACGTCAGTCTTCCGCTTCATCATGGCGGCGAGATCGAACGACACACCCATCACGTTGACGCCGTGCGTGGCGAGCTCGTGCTGGGCCAGCTCGAGCTTGTGGCTCGATTCAAGCAACGCCTTCGACGGTATGCAGCCCACGCGGAGGCACGTGCCCCCCAGCTGCGGCTCCTTCTCGACGACGGCCGCATTCATCCCGAGCTGCGCTGCCCGGATCGCCGCCACATAGCCCCCGGGCCCGCCGCCGATCACGATGACATCAGGATTCATAAGCACAGCATCCAGGATTCATTGTCGAGATACCAAACAGCGAGGCGAAGGGGGTCGGTGCAAGCTCGAGGAGCATTTGGACCGAGTCCGCGAGGTCCACCGCGACGAGACTTGTACCGCCCCCGAGCCGGCTTTTCTTCACGCGAACGAACGACTCACACCTCCAGCATCAGCCGGGTCGGATCCTCGATCGTGTCCTTGACCCGCTTGAGGAACGTCACAGCCTCACGGCCGTCCACGAGCCGGTGATCGTAGGAGAGCGCGAGGTACATCATCGGGCGGATCACCACCTGGCCGTTGACCGCGACGGGGCGATCCTGGATCGCATGCAGCCCGAGGATGCCGCTCTGCGGCGGGTTGATGATCGGAGTCGAGAGCATCGATCCGTAGACGCCGCCGTTGGAGATCGTGAAGGTGCCCCCTTGCAGCTCCTCGAGCTTGAGCTTGTTGTCGGCCGCCCGCCGGGCGAAGTCGCCGATGGTCTGCTCGACCTGGGCGAACGACATGGTCTCCGCGTTCCGCAGCACGGGTACGACGAGCCCCTTGCCGCCGCCGACGGCAATCCCGATGTCGTAATAGTCGCGATGGACGATGTGGGGGGGCCGGAACTCGGCGTTCACCTGCGGCACGGCCCGCAGGGCCTCCACCACGGCCCGCACGAAGAACGACATGAAGCCGAGCTTCACGCCATACCGCTCCTGAAAGGTGTCTTTGAACTTCCCCCGCAGTGACATCACGGCGCTCATGTCGACCTCGTTGAAGGTCGTGAGGAGCGCCGCCTCCTGCTGGGCCGCCACCAGCCGCTCCGCAATCCGCTGCCGGATCGGGCTGATGAGCACATATCGCTCCTCGCGGCTGCCGCCAGCTTTGGCGGCGATCACTGGTGCGGGCGGGGCGGCGGGCTTTGCGACAGGGGCGGGGGGTGCGGCCGGCCGTGACGTCGCGGCCACGGCGTCGGTCTTCGTGATCCGGCCTCCGGGGCCTGTACCAGGCACGGACGCCGGCGACAGGCCCGCCTCGCCGAGCACGCGGGCCGCGGCCGGCATGACCCGAGCCGGGCCGGCAGCCGGAGCCGCGACCGGTGCGGCTGGTGCTGGGGCTGCCGCAGCCGGCGCCGCCCCCGCGGCCACCGCTTCCATGTAGCCGATCACTTCGCCAACCATCGCCTTCTCGCCGCTCGCCTTCAGGATCTTGGTAACCCGGCCCGCCGATGGGGCGGGCAGCTCGACCGTCGCCTTGTCGCTTTCGATCTCGACGAGCGACTCGTCGGCGGAGACGGCGTCACCCTCCTGCTTCTTCCAGGTGCCGATCATCACCTCGGTGATCGATTCGCCGACTTCAGGGACCTTGAGTTCGATGGCCATTGTGTAGGGTGGGGCCGCCGCGGAGGACGGTCGTGGAGAGGAAAAATCAGACGGTGAAGGACGCGTTGAGCAGTTCGTTCTGTTCGAGATCGTGGCTCTTCTTCGAGCCGGTCGCCGGACTGGCGGCACTCTGGCGGCACATGCCGGAGAAGGGAAAGCGATCCAGCAGTTTCTCGCCGAAGTGAATACGGAGGAACCGCCAGGCGCCCATGTTCTCCGGCTCGTCCTGCACCCACACCGCCGGCGTGCCCGGCGTGTAGTGGGCCAGGGCCTCCTCCAGATCCCGGCGGGGCAGCGGGTAGAGTTGCTCGACCCGCACGATCGCCACGTCGCGGCGGCCGAGATCCTGGCGACGCTTCTCGAGTTCGTAGGCGACCTTGCCCGAGCAGAGCAGAATCCGCCGCACGTCCTGTGCCGCGACGCCGGAAGTGTCGGGGATCACCCGCTGGAACGAGCCTTTCACGAGCTCGTCAAGGCTCGAGACGCAGGCCGGGTTGCGGAGCAGGCTCTTCGGGGTCATCACGACCAGGGGCTTCCGCCAGACGCGGAGCACCTGCCGCCTCAGGCAATGGAACAGCTGCGCGGGCGTGGTGGGCTGCACCACCTGCATGTTGTCCTTCGCACAGAGCGAGAGGAACCGCTCCAGGCGGGCGCTCGAGTGCTCGGGGCCCTGCCCCTCGAAACCGTGCGGCAGGAGCATCACGATGCCCGACAGCCGGTTCCACTTGTCCTCGGCACTGCAAATGAACTGATCGATCACCACCTGGGCCGCATTGACGAAGTCGCCGAACTGGGCCTCCCACACGACGAGGCCGTCCGGGCAGTCGAGGCTGTAGCCGTATTCGAAGCCGAGCACGCCCGCCTCCGACAGCGGGCTGTTGTAGATCTCGACCGGCGCCTGGTCAGGGGCGAGGTGCTCGAGAGAGCAGTAGGTCTCGTCGGTCACGACGTCGTGGATGACGGCATGCCGGTGGCTGAACGTGCCCCGCTGGCTGTCCTGACCCGAGATCCGAATCCGCAGGCCCTGCGTGGCGAGCGTGGCCAGCGCCAGGGCCTCGGCCGCCGACCAGTCGAGCGGCTGAGCTCCCGCCGCCATCTGCACGCGGCCCTCGAGGAACTTCTTGATTTTCGCGTGCGGCTGAAACCCATCGGGCAGCGTCACGAGCCGGTCCAGGAGATGCACGAGCACCTCGCGGCGAACGCCCGTATCGACATCGGCAGCGTCCCGCTCACGGCCGCCGATGTAGAACGACCAGACACCGCCGATGTCGTTCTTGTGGACGAAATCCTCGCTCTTGGCCACGGACAGGTCGGCCGCCAGCTTCGCCTGCTGCTGCTCGACGATCTGCTGGGCTTCCTCTCGGGTCACCTCGCCGAGCTTCAGCAGCTTCTCGAGATAGCTCTCGTGCACGCTGGGCCGCCGCTCGATCACCCGATAGAGCGCCGGCTGGGTGAACGCCGGCTCGTCGGCCTCGTTGTGGCCCCGACGCCGGAAGCAGTACATGTCGATCACGACGTCCCGCTGGAACTCGCGACGGAAGTCCATGGCCAGGTTCACCACCTGGGCCACGGCCTCCGGATCCTCGCCGTTCACGTGGAAGATCGGAATCTGGAGCATCTTCGCCACGTCGGTCGCATACATGCAGCTGCGGGACTCCCGCGGCCCGGTCGTGAACCCGATCTGGTTGTTCACGATCACGTGCAGCGTGCCCCCCACGCGGTAGGCGTCGAGCTCGCTGAGGTTGAGCGTCTCCTGGATGATTCCCTCACCGGCGAAGGCGGCGTCACCGTGGATCAGGATCACGAGCCCCTGCTGCCTCGCCATGTCGCCCACGCGGTCCTGCCGCGACCGCATCCGGCCGATCGCCACGGGGTTCACGAACTCGAGATGGCTCGGATTGAAGCAGAGCGTGAGATGCACGCTCTTGCCGTTGGCGGCCTGGTAGTCGGTGGAGTGACCGAGGTGATACTTCACGTCGCCGCGGCCCACGTGGAGCTCGGGGTCCATGTCGGCGAACTCGCGGAAGATCTTCTGCGGGCTCTTCCCCATGATGTTGGCGAGCACGTTGAGCCGGCCGCGGTGGGCCATGCCGAGCACACAGTCGGTCACGTCCTGCGACGCACCCCGCTCGATCGCCATCTCGACGAGCGGGATCAGGCTCTCGGAGCCCTCCAGTGAGAAGCTCTTCGCGCCCAGGAATCGCTTCTGGATGAACTCCTCGAACACGGCCGCCGTCGTCATCTGCCGGTAGATTCGCAGCTGCTGCCGCCGGTCGAGCTGGACGCGGTTTTCGCAGCCCTCCATCCGCACCTGCAGCCACTGCCGCACGCGCAGATCGTCCATGTGCATGAACTGCACGCCGATCGACCGGCAGTAGGTGTTTCGCAGCCGCTTGATGATCTGCCGCAGCGACATCGACTGCGGCCCCTCGATCGTGTCGGTCGAGAAGCTGCGATCCATGTCCGCCTCGGTGAGGTGGTAGAACCGCGGGTCGAGTTCGGGCAGGCCCGGCCGGGGCCGGCCCAGCGGGTCGATCTCGGCCATCAGATGCCCGCGGACGCGAAAGGCCCGCACGAGTTGATCGACCCGATCCTGGAGGAAGGCGACCCGCTCCTCGCCCGCCGTGCCTTCGGCCACGGGCGGAAGCGGGAGCGGCTTCGCCTCGCCGGCCGGCGCGGCGGGCAGTTTCACCTCGCCCTTGGCGATGGCCCCCGCATGTCCGGTGGCGATCCCATCGGGCGTCACGAGCTTCACCGGCGCGACAGGCCAACCCGGCTCCGTCCGCGACACTGCGGGAACGGCCGCGTGACCGTTGGCCGCCGGTGCCACACGTGCTGCGGCGTTCCGGGGCTGGGCGTCGAGAGCCTCGAAATAAGCCCGCCAGTCGGTGGGCACCGCCGCGGGATCCGTACGGTATTGCTCGAAGAGTTCCTCGAGAAACGCGAGGCTCGCGGTGCCGGTCGAGTCAATGTCGTCAGGGGTGTTCACGGTGTTCATCCATTTCGATCCGGCCTGGAGCCGCGGCCGCGGCGTCACATGGCCAGCAGCAGCCGACCAGGACTTTCCAGGTAACCGATCACCTCGTTCAGAAAACGGGCCGCCATCGCTCCATCGACCAGTCGATGATCGTAGGAGAGCGAAAGTGGCATCATCAGCCGCGGCTCGATCTTGTCTTCATGCACGACCGGCATCTTCCGCGATCGACCCAACAGCAAGATAGCCACTTCGGGCCAGTTGATGATCGGCGTCGAGTAGGCGCCGCCGACCGCGCCGAGGTTGCTGATCGTGAACGTGCCGCCACGAAGGTCCTCGATGCCGTACTGGGCGTTCTTGGCCTTCTCGGCGGTATCGGCGATCGCCTGGGCGATCTGCGGAATGCTCATGCTGTCGCAGTCGCGGAGCACGGGCACGACCAGCCCACGAGGCGTGTCCACCGCGAGCCCTACGTTCACGTAATCCTTGTACACGATCTCCCCCTTCTCGGGGTCGATCGTCGCATTCACAGCTGGGTGCTGCCGGAGTGAAAGGCTCACGGCCTTGATCACGAATGCCAACGCCGTGAGCTTGAGGTTGTTCTTGGCATATTCCGGGGCACTCGCCTTCCGCAGGGCCTCCAATTCCGTGACGTCTGCGTCGTCGAAGTTGGTGAGGTGCGGGATCGTCTGCACGCTCCGCACCATGTTGGCTGCGATCGTCTTCCGCATCCGCGACATCTGCTCGCGGCGAATGGGCCCCCAGTCGTCCCGCTCGGTGGCCGTCGAAGAACGCTGCCCACGGGCCCCGGAACCTGCCCCGCCCGCCTGCCGCACCGCGGCGATCACGTCTTCCCGCACGATGCGTCCGGAAGGACCACTGCCCCGCACAGCCGCAAGATCGACGCCGAGTTCCCGGGCGAGCCGCCGCACGGCGGGGCCGGCCGGCTCGACGGCCTTGCCACCCGAAGGCATCGGCTCATCCGCGATCGCTGCCGCCGCAGGAGCGTGGGCAACGGCCGCCGCCGGCTTCGGCGCTTCCGGGGCGGGCTTCGCCGCGGGAGCGGGAGCCGGCGCTGCGGGCTTCGCCGCCGCTGCTACCGCGGGCTGCGCCGGTGCCGCCGCCTGCTTGGCAGCAGCCGGCGCGGATCCGGCCGCCTCGAGCACCACGAGCGGCTGCCCGACCTTGACCGTCTCCCCCTTCTTCACGAGCACCTTGGCAATCCGGCCGCCGGGCGGGCAGGGCACCTCGATGACCGCCTTGTCGGTCTCCACCTCGAGGAGTGCCTGGCCCGGCTTCACCACGTCGCCCTCCGCCACGAACACGGTGACGACGTCACCCGAGGCGATGTTCTCTCCGAGGTCGGGCAGCTTGAATTCGGTGGCCATCGAGGTTCTTTCGGTTGGTCGAAAACGGAACAGGTCAGAAGGGTGATCCACCGCCGGCCCACGCGGCCCGCGGCGCTTTTTGCAGCGGCATCAGGCCGATGCGGGATCGATCTTTTCGGGATTGATGCCGAGTCGGTGGATCGCCTCGGCAACCACGTGCATGCCGATGGCGCCGGCCGCCGCCAGCCGCGAAAGCACGCCCACGGCGATGCACTCGGCATCCACCTCGAAGTGCCGCCGAAGTGGCCCGCGGGTTTCGCTGCGACCGAAGCCATCGGTGCCGAGCACGAACAGTCCGCCGGGGATCCACGGGTCGAGCTGCTCGGGCACGGCCCGGACATGGTCGCTCGCCGCCACGAACACGCCGTCGGCCTTGCCGAGAGATGCTTCGAGGTAGCTCCGCCGCGGCGCGGCCTCCGGATGGAGCATGTTCCAGCGGCGACACTCCTGGGCCTCGCGGCGCAGCTCCTTCCAGCTCGTGACGCTCCACACGTCGGACGCCACGCCCCAGTGCTCCGAGAGCAGCTCTGCCGCCCGGATCACCTCCCGCAGGATGGATCCCGAACCGAAGAGGTTGACGGCCGGCAGCTTCGGAGCGACCGGCTTGCCCTGCGCCGCGACCGTCCGCAGCTTGTACATGCCCTTGAGAATGCCCTCCTCGCAGCCCTGCGGCATCGGAGGCATCTCGTAGTTTTCGTTGTAGATGGTGAGGTAATAGATCCAATCCTCGCCCTTCGCGTACATCCGGTCGAGGCCGTCGAGCATGATCACCGTCGACTCGTAGACGAACGCCGGGTCGTAGGCCTTCACCGTCGGGAAGGCCATCGCGAACAGCTGGCTGTGGCCGTCCTGATGCTGCAATCCCTCGCCGTTGAGCGTGGTACGGCCGGCGGTTCCGCCGAGCAGGAATCCGCGGGCGCGGATGTCGCCGGCGGCCCAGATCAGATCGCCGATCCGCTGGAATCCGAACATGGAGTAGTAGATGAACATCGGGATCATCGGCACACCGTGACTGGCGTAGGCCGTGCCCGCGGCGATGAAGCTCGACATGCTTCCCGCCTCCGTGATGCCCTCCTCGAGAATCTGGCCGTCCTTCGCCTCGCGGTAATAAAGGAGCTGGTCCGAATCGACCGGCTCGTAGAGCTGGCCGGTGTGGGCGTAGATGCCGCACTGCTTGAAGAGCGGATCCATGCCGAACGTCCGCGACTCGTCGGGCACGATCGGCACGATGTATTTGCCGATGTGCTTGTCCTTGAGCAGCGACGCCAGCAGCGTCACCACGCCCGTGGTGGTCGAGACCTCGCGGCCGGCGCTCTTCTCGATGAAGCTCATGTAGTCGGCGAGCGGCGGCGCCTTGAGCACGGGCCCCTGCGTGGGGCGGCTCGGCACCGGCCCGCCGAGAGCGGCCCGTCGCTCGCGGAGATACCGCATCTCCTCCGAGTCCTCCGGCGGCCGGTAGAACGGCGCCTTCGCCACCTCGTCGTCGGAGATCGGGATGCCGAATCGCGAGCGGAAGGCCCGCAGTTCCTCTTCGTTGAGTTTCTTCTGCTGGTGGGTCACGTTGCGGCCCTCGCCCACCTCGCCCAGGCCATAGCCCTTGATCGTCTTGGCGATGATCACCGTGGGCTTGCCGTGGCACTTCATGGCCGCGTCATACGCGGCGAACACCTTCTCGGGATCGTGACCGCCCCGCTTGAGCTTCTTGAGCTTCTCGTCGGAAAGGTGCGCCACCATCTCCGCCAGTTCGGGGTCGGTGCCGAAGAAGTGCTCGCGGATATAGCCGCCGGGCATCACGACGTACTTCTGATACTGGCCGTCCACGATCTCGTTCATCCGCTTGACGAGCAGCCCCTTGTCGTCCTTCGCCAGGAGCGGATCCCAGTCTTCGCCCCAGATCACCTTGACGACGTTCCAGCCGGCCCCGCGGAAAGCGCCCTCCAGTTCCTGAATGATCTTGCCGTTCCCCCGCACGGGCCCGTCGAGCCGCTGCAGGTTGCAGTTGATGACGAACACGAGATTGTCGAGCTTCTCACGGGCCGCCAGCGTGATCGCACCGAGCGTCTCGGGCTCGTCGCATTCACCATCGCCGATGAAGCACCAGACGTGCTGCTTGCTCGTGTCTTTGATGCCGCGGTCCTGCAGATACTTGTTGAACCGGGCCTGATAAATCGACATCAGCGGCCCGAGCCCCATCGACACCGTGGGAAACTCCCAGAAATCGGGCATCAGCCACGGATGCGGGTAGCTGGAGAGACCGCCGCCGACCGCGAGTTCGCGCCGGAAGTTCTCCAGTTTCTTCTCCGAGAGCCGCCCCTCCACGAACGCCCGGGAGTAGATGCCGGGCGAGGCATGCCCCTGAAAGTAGACCTGATCGCCGGAGTAGTCGTCGCTGCGGCCGCGGATGAAGTGGTTCATCGCCACCTCTACGAGCGTGGCCGACGAGGCGAAGGTGGAGATGTGACCGCCGATGCTCTTGTCCTCGCGATTGGCGCGAACGACCATCGCCATGGCGTTCCAACGGATGATGCTCTTGATCCGCCGCTCGATCTCGCGATTGCCCGGGTAGTGAGGCTGGCGGTCGGCAGGAATCGTGTTGATGTAGGGCGTTGTGGCGGAGAACGGGATCGCCACGCCGAGTCGGTAGGCCTCCTGCTCAATCGCATGGAGCAGGTAGGCGGCCCGGTCGCCGCCGCGACTGTTGATCACGTACCGCAGCGAGTCGAGCCACTCGCGGGTTTCGGTCGGGTCGGCATCGACGGCCGAGACGCCGTCCGCCCGCTCCGGCTGGCCGCTCGCCCCATCTCCCACCTGCCCGATGGCCATCGGGCTATGGGCGCCGCGCGGCAGGCTGCCTGCCCCGTTTGCCGCGTCGATCACGTCACTGGCGGTCTGGTCGGCGTCGGAAACGGACATGGTGGGCTCCGCGAGGATGGGCAAACTTTCCGCATTATTCCGACGGTCCAGGGGGGCGTAAAGGCCGAATCGCCCAGGCCCCCGCGGGGCGCAGAAACCGCGAAATCACACGAGTTCGTAAGCCATGCGAGAGGCGGGACTCGAACCCGCACGCCTTGCGGCACTGGAACCTAAATCCAGCGCGTCTGCCAATTTCGCCACTCTCGCGTCTACGGCCGATCATACCGCCGGCCCGGGCTATTCCGCAGCGGTTCGACCTCCTGCGGTGAAGGGTCGGGGGTGCCCCTGCCGTCTCGCCGGACGCTCGCTTCGGGCATCCATGCCCTCCGCTCGCTCGATGGCGGCTGCGCTCTCGGCATCCTGCCTTCGCTTGCCGCCAACGCCGGCGAGCCGGCAAGGGC
>JBILVW010000003.1:0-32586 GCA_044370205.1 Pirellulales bacterium
GAACTTGACGAGCTCCGCGAGCATCACGTAGCCGATGGCGAGCCCGAAGAGCAGCCGCAGCGAATTGAAAATCGAGGGCGCTGCCAGCGGCACGAGCACCTTGCGGATGATCTGCCAGCGCGAGGCGCCGAGCGTCAGCGCCGTATCGACGTATCGCTGCGGCACCTCGAGCACGGCCGTCGTGGTGTCGCCGATCACGAAGGCCACGCTCGCGATGAACAGGAACATCACCTTCTGAAACTCGCCGATTCCGAACAGGAAGAACGTGAGCGGAATGAGCGCCGCCACCGGAATGTTGCGGCCGAACACGTTGAGCGGCACGAGAAACGCCCGCACCGCCGGAAAGCAGGCCGCCGCCACGCCGAGCGGCACGCCGACCGCCGCGCTCAGGCCGAAGCCAAGGCCGACGCGGCCGAGCGTCACGAGCGTGTTGGCGAGGAGCCGCCGCTGGCCGAACACCTGCGGAATCGCCTGCACAGTCTCGACCGGGCTCGGCAGCATCGTGGGGCTGACGAGCCGGGCCTCGGCATCACCGGCCGTGACCATGAACCAGGCCGCGAGCACCAGACCCACGCAGGTGATGGCCCAGAGGGCGGCGGTGGCCGCGGGTATCTCGCCGCGAAGCGGGGCCGGTGGCGCGGTCATTCCTTTTCCGCGGAGTAGACCTTGATCTCCACGCGGCGATTGAGCGCGTGGTTGTCGGGCTGCTCGGGGTCGGCGGGCCGGTCCCAGCCGATGCCGTCGACGGCAAACCGGTTCTCGTCGAACTCGTACTTGCCCACGAGCGACTCCTTCACGGAGCCGGCCCGCTGCCGCGAGAGCTCCTTCACCATCGCCGGCGGCACCTGCCCCTTCATCGACGAGTCGGTGTGGCCCTCGATCACGATCCGGGAGTTGCCGAACTGCTTCGCCAGCGCCCCCACCTCGTCGAGCACCAGATCGACGCTCGGGTCGTAGGGCTCCTCGACGTCCTTGCCGTCGATGCGGCGCACGATCTTCTTCCGGATGTCCCAACTGTTGGGAAAGAAGTGGATCACGACCGTGTTGGTGAGGATCTCCTCGTTCTCGGCCCGGATCTGCGAGAGCGTCTTGGGGGGCAGGGCCTTGACGTATTCGTCTTTCGTCTCGGCATACTTCTTCTCCGCGCCCAGCTTCTGGATCACCGAGAAATCCATCACCTGGTCGAATGCCACCGGCGGATTGGTGATCGCGCCGATGCGGCGGTAGAGGTAGTAGGCCTGCTTCCAGATCCGCTCGAAGTTGGCGGGGTTGTTGCGGTTGATGAAGAACTGGTAGTTCTCGGCCCAGTTGGTCGAGTGGGCGTCGCCGAGCATGGCCAGCGTGTCGGTGGCGGGGATGTTGTAGCCCGCGGCCATCAGCTCCGCGACCTTGGCCTTGGCCCCCTCCGTCTTGAGCGCCGCCATGGCGTCGAAGATGCCCCGCACGATCGCCTCGATCTTGTCGGGGTGGTCCTTGGCGAAGTCGGCCCGGGCGAACCAGACGTCGGCGATCAGCCGGTTGGCCGTCTGGGTCGTGACGAGCATCCGGTTGCCCTTGGCCTTCTCCAGGTTGTAGATGTCGGGAGCCCACGATACGCAGCCCGCCAGCTCCTTCTGGGCGTTGAACGCCGCCGCGGCCTGGAAGGCGTCGTCGGTGTAGACCATGTCGACGTCGCCCGGCTGCAGCCCGCCGGCCACCAGCATGTTGAGGGCGAAGAACTGGCTCGGCGAGTTCTGGGCCAGCACGAGCTTCTTGCCGGCGAGATCCTTGACCGTCTTGATCGACTCCCGCACGACGATGCCGTCGCCACCGTTCGAGAAATCGACCTGTTGGAAGATCCGCGGCATGACGCGGGAGTCCTTCGGGGCGCCGGTGCGATCGACGAGCCCCTCGAGAAACAAGGGCACCATGTCGAGCGTGCCCCAGCCGATGTGCACCTCGCCGGCGGCGTAGGCATCCCGCATCGTCACGGGATTGTCGATGAGCACGAGTTCGACCTTGAAGGGCTTGCCGCCCGGTGACTGCCAGACCTTGCCCGCCTTGAAGCCGTCGTTGGCGTAGATGATCGGCGCCCAGCCGGCCCAGACGTTGAGGGCGAACCGCACCGTCTCGTTCTCGAGCGGCTTGTAGGCACTCGTGCCCTTCACCGGCGGCAGCTTCTCCGCCGGCTTGAACGAATATTCCTTCACGGTCGTGGGCACCGCCTCGTCCGACGCCTCGAAGAAGACGCCCTCGCCCCCCTCGCCACCGGCACCGGTCCCCTCACCCCCGGCGGGACCACCACCCGGCGCTCCGGCCCCGCGCTGGGCCACGGCCCCCGGCCGGCCGAGCCCGAACGGCTCGAGCATGCCGGCCCGCCAGGCCGCGAGGCCCACGAGCCCGAGGATCATCGCCCACACTGCCAGCCAGAACGGAGCCTTGGGTTCGCTCGCCATCGCTCGATGCCTCGTCTTCGGGATTGGGTCTGGGAGATTGGGCTGGGGGATTGGAATGCGGCCTCAGCCGCGGAACTTCGTCACCGGCCGGGACTTGCCCGCCATGTGCATGGCGTTCATCAGGTCGTAGGCCGTCACCTCGCAGAGCAGCTTGGTCACGAGCTCGTGGGCCTCCGGCGACAGATGCGGCTCGACCTCCTTCATGAGTTCGACGACCCGCTTCTCCTGCTTGTCGAGTTCCTTCGAGTCGACCTTCCCGTCGGCGACCACGTCAAGAAACGAGTCGAGCTTGCGGGCGTATTCGGCGAGCAGGGGGGCGTCGCTCGCATCGTCGAACCACGGGGTCTTGCCTGGTGATGCCTTGGCCATGGTGGTCTGTCTCCTTCGGGGGTGTCGTCACGAACCGATCACGTCGCGGATCGCCGCGAGCCGTTCCTGCAGGCGGGATCGCCCGCCCGGCTCGTTCACTTTTTGCTTCCAGCGTTCGGGCAGGAACCGCTTCTCGGTGCACTCGAGCACCGCCGCGATCTCCTGCATCTCCTTCTCGAGGCCCTGGGCGCTCGGCATGAAGTCGTCGAGCGCCTCCTTCAGGTCCTCCGCCGAGATCGTATCCGGCGCGGGCTGGCCGGCGTCGGCCGCCCGCTCGAGACCCTTCCGCCGCGCGGCGAGCACCACGCTCTCGATGTCGGCGCCGGAGAGTCCAAGCGAGAGATCCACCGGGCCGGGCAGACCGGGCGCGAGCTTCACCCGACACTTCCTGGCCATCGCCGTGAACATCGCGTCTATCTCCGCCTGGTCGTGCGGATAGAAGAGCGGGATGTGAACCTCGGCCCGGCCCTGCCGCTTGAGGTCGATCGGCAGGAGGTCGGGGCGGCTCGTGAGCAGCATCCACAGGATCTTGCCCCGGTAGCGGGTGTCGCCCATCTGCCGGGCGATCATCGAGAACACGCGGGCACTCGTGCCGGAGTCGCCCCCCTGGTCGCGGTTGCCGAGGGCCGCGTCGGCCTCGTCGATGATCACGACCACGGGACCGAGGCTGCGAAGGACGTCGAGAGCGTGCTCGAGGTTGCCCTCGGTCTCGCCCACGTACTTGCTGCGGAAGTTCTTGAGCACGGCGCAGGGGATGCCGACGCTGCCGGCGTAACACTCGCCGATGAAGCTCTTGCCGGTGCCCACCGGGCCGCAGATGAGATAGCCCATCGGGGCGCTCTCGAGTTGGCCCCGCTGGATGGCCCGGGCGTCGGCCTGGAGCCGGGCCTTCGCCGCCTCGTGGCCCGCGACGGCGTCGAGCGTCAGCCGGGGCTGGATGAACTCCACGAGCCCCTGGCACGACCGCTCGATCATGTCCTTCTTGCGGGCCGCGAACTCCGGACCGTCTGGAGCCGTGCCCTCGCGGGCGGAGAGCGAGATCACGGCGCGAAGGCTCTCGAGCGTGAGGCCGCCGGAGAGGGCCGCCACCCGCTTCACACCATCCAGCCGCTCGGCCGGCATCCCCGCCGCCCCGGCGGTCGCCAGGGCGAACCGCTCCCGCTCGGATGGATCGGGCAGTGGTACGTCGATCGCCGTCACCGCCGGATTCGTCGCCAGCCGCGGGTGCACCTCGGCGAGCGCATCGGCAAGCATCACGACGGCCACGTTCACCCGCCGCAGCAGCGGATTCGATGCCCAGCCGAGAATCCGCACGAGCCTGCCGGCACCGGCACGGGCCGAGGCCTCACCCGCGGGGGCGAGATACTGGGCGTAGTCGAGCACGATCGCGATCCGCTTCCGCTGCTCGGGCGGGTCCATCAGGTTCCGCTCGAGCAGGGCGTCGATCGCGGCGATCGCCTGATCGGGATCCCGCGGCCAGCTTGCGGCGTTGCCGAGTCGCTCGGTGAGCCACTGGGCCATCGTGCGGAGGCGGGCGGGATCTGGGCCGGCCAGCGGCCGCAGGCCCTTGCCTACGTCGTAGGCGATCACGATGTCCCAGCGGCCGAACATCTCGCGGGCCAGAAAGTCGGGCACAGTGCCCCAGGCAGCCACGTCATCCCGGCCGCCTGCCGCGGCAGGCGCCGCGATCGGCACGAGATCCCGCACGTTGCCGTGCAGCATGAAGACGCAGCTCGTACCGGAGAGATAGACGTCGCCGAGCCGTTCGGCCCAAGCGGGGCACCAGTCGGGCAGCGAGGCCGATCCGCCCGGCGCCGCGGCCGCCGCACCGAGCGGCCCTGCCGGCGCAGTGGGAGTTCCTGCCGGCGTACCGGGGGCCGCGTCGGCCGAGCGTACGGCGGATGGATCGGTCGTGGTGGCGGAATTCGTCACGAGGGCCCTCGATGGATCGCGGCAGAATCAGCCCTGAGTCTGCCGGGCCCGCTCGGTGCCCAGTTCCTTGTCGTCGGCCGACACGCCGGCCGTTTCCGGCGTCACCATGCCCATCTCGATCTCGAACTCGCGGAGCGCCTTGTCGGCCATCGCGTTCTCGACCGCCTGCTCCTGCTTGATCGTCTCGAGTCCCTCACCCGACAGGTCGGCCGCCACCCGCACCTTCGCACGGTTGAGGCCGATCTTGTCCTGGATCACGTCCTCGATCTGGCCGAAGTCAGTGGTGATGTCGAAGTTGAAGCTGTGGGCGAGCTTCGCCAACTCGGCCTCGGCGCGGGAGAGCTTCAGCTCGGCGTCGTACTTCTGGATCTTCTGCTTGAGGTCGGCGAGCTTCTTGGTGGCATGCTTGATCTTCGTCACGTTGTTGTCGTAGGCCGTCTCGTGCAGCTTGAGCTGGGCCTCGTTCTCGGCCAGCTCCTTCTTCGCCTTCTGAAGCTCGAGGGCGAACTTCGACGCGGTCTCCCGCTCGCCCGCCTGGAGGTAGGCCTTGATCCGGGCCTCCAGCGACTCGACGTGCTGCCGATCGCCGTTCACCTGCCGCGTCACCCGCTCGACGAGCGCCCGATACTGCTCGAGTCCCTCACGGCCGTCCTTCATCTGATCGACGGCCTTGTCGTATTCATACTGCAGCTGCGCGATCGGATCGGCCGTCCAGAAGAAGTTGGCGACCTTGTTCATCTGGGCCGCGAGGGCCTTCCAAAGCTTCCCCAGGATCATGGGTCGGTATCTCCGCAGGACGGACCGGGTGGAAAGAATTCGGGGACGGAAACCGCTGCCGCCCGCAGCGTCGTGATACCGCTGCCGTGGGGCTGCGTCAATCAGCCCGCAGGGTTGAGCGAATGAAGCGCATCGCCGGCTTCGGGGGCGGTACAAGTCTCGTCGCGGTGGGCCGCGGCCCGCCCAATGCTCCTCGAGCTTGCACCGACCCCCTTCGCCTACCGTGCTCGCCTGCCTACCGGCTCACGGTCGCCTCGGGCCGGGCCTGGGAGAGCCGGGCGACGCCCGCGTCCGTGACCGCCGTGAAGGCGAGGGCCAGCGACCGGAGCGCCGGTAGTTTGGCGACCGCGTCGAGGGCGGCGTCGGTGACCTTCGTGCCGGTGAGGGTGAGGGCCGTGAGCTTCTCCAGCCGGGCGAGCCTGGCGATGCCCGCATCGGTCACGGCGGTGTTCTGCAGGTTGAGCTTGGCGAGCGCGGCGAGCGAGCCCACCGCCTCCATGCCGGTATCGCCGACTTTCGTGTCCCACAGATCGAGTTCTGCGAGTCTGGCCAGGCCGGTCAGATGGGCGACGCCCGTGTCGCCGACGCTCGTCTCGGCAAGGTCGAGCAGCACGAGGTTGGGAAGTTTGCCCACGTGGACGAGCCCGTCATCCCCGACGAGCGTACCCCGCAGCTCCAGCCGCTTGAGCTTCGTGAGCCCGGCGAGGTGCGCGAGCCCGTCGTCCCCCACGAACGTCCGCATGATGTTGATCTCGTCGAGATCGCTCTTGGCGGCGAACGGAGCGAGCCCCGCATCGGTGACCTGGCCGTCCTCCGCCGCGAAGCCGCGGAGCTTCGGCAGCGTGGCGAGATGGGCGAGTCCCGCGTCGGTGACGCTCGGACAGCGGAGCTTCACCCGTTCCAGGCTCTGCAGCTTCGCGATCTGCTCGCAGCCGGCGTCGGTGATCTGGGCGCAGCCGCGGAGATCGAGCACCCGCAGCTTCTGGAGTGGCGCGAGGTGGGCGAGGCCGGCGTCGGTGAAGTTGTTGTAGAGGAGCACGAGCTGCTCGAGCGTGGCGAGCCGAGCGAGCGACTGGAGAGCCGCGTCGCTGAGGTTCGACGACCGCCGCAGGTTGAGCACACGCAACGCGGGGAGCGTGGCGATCTCGGCCGCACCGGCATCGGTGATGTCGGTGTTCTCGAGCGCCAGTTGCGTCAGCCCGGCCATCCTCGCGATCGCGGCCATGCCCGCGTCGGAAATTTCGGCCCCCCACACCTCGAGTGCAGATAGTTTCGGGAGCTCGGCCAACACGGCGAGATCGGCGTCGGTGGCGGGCCGCTCCGCCAGATCGACCGCTTTCACGTGGCCGGCGTCGTCATAGGCGATCGACCCGCCGCGGGTCTCGACGAGGGCCACGGCCTTCGCCTCGGCCGGCAGCGGCGCCGCCTGGGCCCACGATGCCACAGCGGCTACCGCCAGGACGAGCGCACAACCTCTCCGGCAGTACTCGATAATGCTCATCAATCGCTCCTCTGTCAGACCGTCCAACCCGGACGGTAGAGCGGCCGGATCACCTGATCCACTTCCGGCGCGTTGGTGGCAACGAGCTTCACCGAATCCCACTCGATCTTCTTGCCGGGGGTCTCGGCGACATCGGCCGCCCAGACGGCGAGGTTACCCAGCAGGATCGTCTCCGTGAGCGGGCCGGCGTAGTCGGGGAAGTTGCTCACCGCCGCCGGGCCGCCCTTGATGGCATTGACCCATTCGACGAAGTGGCCGGGCGACTTCTCGAAGGCGAACTCGCCCACTTCCTTGCCACTCTTGAGCTGCATGCCACCGCAGTAGTCGCCCGGAGCGTAGAGCACGTCCTGGTCGCCGATGATGAGCGTTCCACTGGCCTGCGCCTTGAACGGCTGCTCCTCCTCCTTGCCCTCGGCGTTCTTCTTCATCTCGCCGCGGAAGCCGGCGAAGAGGGCCTGGTCGGGCAGCTTGCCGCCGTCATACCACTTCACCTTCACCGGGGCCCGGCCGCCGAGAGCCGGGAAGTCGAAGTCGATGATCGACCACTTCGGGTAGCTGTCGCCGTTGTGGCCGCTCGTCGTCGCCTGCACGCTGGCGGGATCACGGAGCATGAGGGCCATGAACGGCATGTTGAACGTGTGGCAGGCCATGTCGCCGAGGGCGCCCGAGCCGAAGTCCCAGAAGCCGCGCCAGGCGAACGGGTGGTAGCCGGCGCCGTAGGGTCGGGCGGGAGACGGTCCCAGCCACAGATCCCACGAGATGTGCGGCGGCACCTTGGCGCCGGCGGGACGATTGCCCCCCTGCGCCCAAACCGGCCGATTGGTCCAGACGTGCACTTCCTTCACGGTTCCCAGGGCACCCGACTTGATGAACGCCGCGGCCTTGCGGAGCGGGTCGCCGGCCGTGCCCTGGTTGCCCATCTGGGTGGCCACCTTCTGCGAGCGGGCCAGTTCACCGAGCAGCCGAGCCTCGGAGATCGCCCGGGTGAGCGGCTTCTGACAGAAGCAGTGCTTCCCCATCTGCATCGCCATGGCGGCGGCGGTGATGTGGGTGTGGTCAGGCGTGCTGACGGTGACGGCATCGAACTCCTTGCCCATCTCGTCGAGCATCCTGCGGAAGTCGGCGTATTGCTTCGCAGCCTCGAACGCCTTCTCGCCCCGCTTCAGCTGGTTGGAGTCGATGTCGGCGACGGCCACGACCTTGCCGCTGCGGCCGGCGTCGGCCGAGTCGCTCTGCCCCTTGCCGCCGATGCCGATGCAGGCAAACCGGATCTCCTCGTTGGCGCTCGTGGCGGGCTTGTCGTCGCCACGCACCTCGGGGGCGATCCAGTAGCCGCCAGCGGCGGCCGAGGCGACGGCCATGAAGTCGCGGCGAGAGGGGGCGAACAGCGGGCGGGACGAGGAACGGCGGGAACGCGTCATCGCGGCGGGCTCCAAAAAGGTGGGAAATTCGCGGCGGACGACATTCCTTCGCCGCCGCGGCAGGATTCGCGAAAGGGTGACTGACGGGACTCGAACCCGCGACCCTCGGTACCACAAACCGATGCTCTAACCAGCTGAGCTACAGCCACCACGATAGGTCGACGTGAAGTGTAACACAACTTTTTGCCGTTTCAGTGCCACCCCCGGACGGCCCCTTCACTCCCGCCGCCGGGAGTCGATCACGATCGTGACGGGGCCGTCGTTGACGAGGCTCACCCGCATGTCGGCCGCAAATACACCCGTCGCCAGCGGCCGGCCGACCAGCGGCTCGAGCACGGCCAGAAACCGCTCGTAGAGCGGCACCGCCTCCTCCGGCCGGGCGGCCCGCACGAAGCTCGGCCGGTTGCCCCGGGCCGTGTCGGCTAGCAGCGTGAACTGGCTCACGACGAGCGACTCGCCCCCGATCTCGGCCACGCTGCGGTTCATCTTCCCCGCCTCGTCGGCGAAGATCCGCAGTCCCGCGACCTTGCCCGCGAGCCAGTCGGCATCGGCGGCCGAATCCCCCTGCTCGACGCCCACGAGCACGACGAGCCCACGGCCGATCCGGCCGACGATGTCGCCGGCGATCTCGACGGATGCCTCCGTCACGCGTTGCACGACAGCTTTCATGGGCACCGGTTGTTGGCACTGGGGGTATGGGAAGCGTATCGGCGGGACGGTCCCCCGGCTTGCGCCTGGGGGCTTTTGTGAGAAGGCAGATCGCCGCCGGGGGCTTTTACGAGGACCGAGACGACCTATTTTGACATTTCCTCGCCCGAGCGAAATCGCTTCAATCCCGGCCCCCTATTCGGAGGCCGACGATGCCCCCTGCCATCAGCACGAGCCCGTTCACGGCCGCCCGCGGCTGTGTGAGCGACATTGCCACGCTGGCCCAGCGAGTGCCGCTCTTTCCGGTCGATCGCACCCTGCAACTGGCCGACGTGGCCGAGGCACGCGATGCGTGTCCGGTGCGGATCGGCTGGGCCGCCATGTTCCTCAAGGCCTACGCCCTCGTCGCCCGCGAGATGCCGATCCTCCGGACGTGGTTTTCTTCAGGGCTGTTCCCGAAGCTCGTCACCTCGCCCCACAACGTGGCCACGCTCGCCGTCAATCGCACCGAGGCCACTGGCGACCGCCTGCTCTTCGCCCGGCTGCGGAAGCCCGAGGCCGAGAGTCTCCCCGACATTCAGAAATTCATCCACGATTGCACCACCGAGCCCGTGAACAAGATGTTCAAGCGGCAGCTGGAGCTTGAAATGGTGCCGGGGGCCCTGCGGCGCACGATCCTCCGCTGGAACATGCGGTCCCGCTCGGCCAAGCGGGCCGCGCGGATCGGCACCTTCAGCCTCTCCACGCTCGCCGGGCTCGGGGCCACCAACCGCTTTCATCCCACGCTCTGCACCACGAGCCTGTCGTATGCGCCGCTGGAGGCCGACGGCCGCTGCACGGCGACGGTGATCGCCGACCACCGCGTACTCGACGGCGCCGCGGTGGCCCGGGCGCTGCAGTGGCTGGAGCAGGCGCTCCGCACCGACATCGCGGCCGAGCTCACGGCCCTGCGGAATGCTCCTCCGGTGGCTGCCGCCCCGCAGCGAGCCGCCGCCTGATCTCGGCGAGCCGTTCGCCGAGATCCCGCTCGAGCCCCCGGTCGGTCGGCTCGTAATACCGCTTCTCCACGCCCAGGTAGTCCTGTGCCGCGATCCCGTCGGTCGCGTCGTGGGAATACTCATAGCCCTGCCCGTGGCCGAGCCGCTTGGCGCCGGCGTAGTGCTTGTCCTGCAGGTGCCGCGGCACGGGGATCACCGCCTTCTCACGGACGTCGCGGCGGGCGGCCCCGATCGCGGTGGTGCAGGCGTTGCTCTTGGGCGCGAGCGCCAGATACGTCACGGCCTGCGACAGCGTGAGCTGGCACTCGGGCAGGCCCACGAACTCCGTCGCCTGCATTGCCGCCACGGCGATCATGAGCGCCCGTGGATCGGCGTTGCCGATGTCCTCGCTGGCGAGGATCACGAGCCGCCGCGACAGAAACCGCACGTCCTCGCCCCCTTCGAGCATCCGCGCGAGCCAGTAGAGCCCCGCATCGGCATCGCTGCCGCGGATGCTCTTGATGAGGGCGCTGGCACAGTCGTAATGGGTGTCGCCGGAGTCATAGGTGATGGCCTTCCGCTGCACGCTCTCGCGGGCGAGGTCGAGGGTGAACACGAGCGGCCGCTCGCGACTCGAGAGCACGCCCACCTCGAGTGCCCCCAGCGCCCGCCGCGCGTCGCCGTCGGAGGTCTCCACGAGGAAAGCCCTCGCGTCGGGATCGAGCGACACCCGCTCCAGGCCGAGGCCGTGCTCGCGGTCGGCGACGGCCCGGTCGAGGATGGTGGCGATGTGTCCGGGCGAGAGGCTCTCGAGTTCGAAGATGCGGCTGCGGCTCACCAGCGCGCTGGTCAGCGCGAAGAAGGGATTCTGCGTCGTGGCACCGATGAGCGCGATCACGCCGCTCTCCACGTCGGGCAGGAGCACGTCCTGCTGGGCCTTGTTGAAGCGGTGGATCTCGTCGATGAACAGGCAGGTATGCTGGCCGTCGTCTTCGAGCCGGCGGCGGGCGGCCTCGAGCACGTCTCGCACGTCCTTCACGCCCGAGGCCGTCGCCGAGAGCTCCACGAACCGCCGCTTCGTCTCGTGGGCGATGATCTCGGCGAGCGTCGTCTTGCCCACGCCCGGCGGCCCGTAGAGGATCACCGACCCGAGCCGGTCGGCCTCGATGAGCCGCCGCAGGAGCATGCCCGGGCCGACGACCTTTTCTTGCCCGACGTAATCGGCCAGCCTCCGGGGCCGCATGCGGGCGGCGAGCGGGGCCGCCCGGGCGACGTTGGCGGCTCGCGATGCGGAAAACAGGTCGGCCATGAGCGTGACGGCGTAGTGCAGGCAGGCTGCGCAGGAATCCTTGGAAGCGGGGCAAGCCGGGGCTTCCGGCGGGAATGAAGCGATCGCACGGCGAATTCCGATGATACCGGATGTGCCGCCTCGGCCGTTGTCGGTCGGGGACTGCACTCATCCGTCGAGAAGCTCCCGTGCTGGAACCGCGATCCCGACGACGAAGCGGCATCCGCAGCCTGGCCTGGCTGGCGGTCGTGCTCGGCCTGTCGCCGCCGCTCGCCGCCCAGCAGGATGCCTCGGCATCTCGGCAAAGCCCGATCCTCGAGTTCCCCGACCTAGGACCGATCCGCGGCAGCACCGAGCCACCACCACTCCCCGGCACGCTCGCGCCGGGCATGGATGTCGGCGCGGGTGGCTCAACTCCCGGCCTCCTCGGCGGCAAGCGACGCACGGGCCGGCTGCCGAAGGGGGCCCAACCGCGGGGTGTCGCCTCGGCCGCCGTCGCCACCCGTGGGCTCGCCCTGCCGGAATCGCTCCCGGCGCCGGCAGCACAGGCCTCGGTCGCCGGGCCGACGGCCCATGTCGATGCCGCGATCATCGACGATCCCGGCCCTCCCGACGGCCTCACGCTCGACGCGGCGCTCGACCGGATGATGGCCGCCAACCTCGACATCCGCGCCCTGCGGCATGAGCTCACGCAGGCCGACGCCGACGTTCTCACGGCCGGCCTCCGCACCAACCCGCTCATCTACATGGACACGCAGTTCATCCCCTACGGCTCGTTCTCCAAGAGGCGGCCCGGCGGCCCTACGCAGTACGACCTCAACATCACCCTGCCGATGGACATGTCACGAAAGCGGCAGTCGCGGACGGTCGTGGCCCGGATGGCGAAGTCGACCCTCGAAGCCCAGTTCCAGGACGTCACGCGGCGGCAGATCGACAACCTCTACCGCGCCTTCGTGAACCTCCAGGCCGCGCGGATCGACCGGCTCGCGGCGCTCTCCACGGTGCAGCGACAGGAGCAGCGGCTGGCCGACCTGCGGCAACGCGACGATCGCACCGACCAGCGTGCGGCCGATGCGATCGATCATCTCGCCTTCATGCTGGAGCGATCGCGAGTCGCCCTCGACGAGGCGACGGAGGCCTACGACGATGCCCGTGACGGCCTCGGCGTGCTGCTCAATCTCTCCCTCGACGAGACGACGAGGCTCGAGCCGCAGGGCAGCCTGCGGACACGGGTGCCGGAGCCACCCGGGCTCGACGAACTGGAGGCGATCGCATTGCGGTGCCGCCCCGACCTCCACGCCGGCCGGTTGGGCGTGAACCGCGCGGGGGCGGAAGTCTCGCTCCAGCGGGCCAATCGGTTCGACGACGTCTACCTCTTCTACGACCCGATCACGATCCAAGACGGGAGCCCCTTCGGCGTGCAGTCGGCCTCGTCCTGGGCGGTGGGCCTCACGTTCGCGCTGCCGATCTTCAATCGCAACCAGGGCAACATCGCGCGAGCCGAGAGCAACGTGGGGCAGTCGAAGCTCGAACTGTCGGCCCTCGAGCGACGGGCGCTGGCGGAGGTGCGACTGGCCGAGCGGGAGTATCGCCGTTCCCGCGACGCGATCGCCCAGGTGGAGCAGGCAATTTTGCCACGGGCCACGGCGGTACTCACCCGGCGGCAGGAGCAGTTCGCGGCGGGCGACATCGTGATCGACGATCTCGAAGGCGCGATCGAGGATCTCGCGGAGGTCACGCAGAGCCACCGCGACGCCGTCGTTCGGCACCGCCGCGCGATGCTCGAACTCAACACCGCCGTCGGCCTGCGGCTCGTGCCGTAGAGATCAGCCTGTCCACGCAAACTCGATCGCGGCGTCGATCTCGGGATGCAGGCTCTTGTGCACAGGGCAGGTGTGGGCGGCCTGCTCGAGCAGCTGCCGCTGCGGATGATCGGCGGGCAGCGGGATCGTGAGGCGGGTGCGGAGCGAGGCGATCCGGCGTGGCGGAGCCGAGGTCATCAGCTTCTCGGTCTCGGCCGTCATGCCGGTGAGGTCGAGGCCGTGCCGCTCCGCCACGATCCCCATGATCGTCATCATGCAGGCCCCGAGGGCCGTCGCCACGAGGTCGGTCGGCGAGAAGCTCTCCCCCTTGCCGTGATTGTCCACCGGGGCGTCGGTGACGAGCGTCGTGCCCGAGGGGCCGTGGACCGCGCGGCACCGCAGACCGCCTTCATAGGTACTCGTGACTTTGACCATCCGCGAATCTCCAAAAAGGTGCCAGCCACCAAATCTGGGCAAGCTGTCTATAACTTTCAGGCATAGATTACCCAGATTTGGTGGCTGGCACCTTTTTCGGTCATGGGATTTCGATCACTTCAATCGTGCGTGGATGCGCTGCGTGCCGAAGGGCAGGCGGTCGTGGTCGATCATCCCGTCGATCCGCACCTCGAGATCGCGGAGATCCAGCGGCGGCTGTTTCGGGCCGGGGGCCCCGCCGTGCTGTTCACGCGGCCCAAGGGCTCGGCCTTCCCGGTTCTCGTCAATCTCTACGGCACGCAGCGGCGGATCGAGCGGATCTTCGCCGACACGCTCGACCGCGTGAGGCGGCTCGTGGAGCTGAAGATCGACCCTGCCGCGGCCCTGCAGAAGCCGTGGCGATACTGGCGGAGCCCGTACGACGCCCTGTCGATGCTGCCCCGCCACGTGCGGTCGGGCCCGGTGATGGCCCGCTCGATTCCGCTCTCGATGCTGCCGCAGGTGGTCTCGTGGCCGGGCGATGGCGGCCCCTTCATCACGCTGCCGGCCGTCTATACGGAAGACCCGAACCAGCCCGGACCGAAGCGTTCGAACCTCGGCATGTATCGCGTGCAGCTGGCTGGCAATGCCTACGAGCCCGACCGCGAGGTGGGCCTCCACTATCAGCTCCATCGCGGCATCGGCGTGCACCATGCCGCGGCGCTCGCCCGCGGGGCCGCGCTCAAGGCGGCGATCTTCGTGGGCGGCTCGCCCGCCATGCCCGTCTCGGCCGTGATGCCGCTGCCCGAGGGGCTCTCGGAGCTGACCTTCGCCGGCGTGCTCGCGGGCCACCGCATCCCGATGATCCGGCGGCCCGATCGGCCGGCGATCTACGCCGACGCCGACTTCGTGATCGAGGGCACGGTGATGCCGGGCGACACGAAGCCCGAGGGGCCGTTCGGCGACCACCTCGGCTACTACGCCCGCCGGCATGATTTTCCCGTAATGCGGGTCGATCATGTCTGGCACCGCGAGGGGGCGATCTGGCCCGTCACGGTCGTGGGCCGCCCGCCCCAGGAAGACACGCTCTTCGGCTGGCTCGTGCACGAGTTGACCGGCCCCGTGATCCCGACGGTACTGCCCGGCGTGAAGAGCGTGCATGCCGTCGATGCCTCGGGCGTGCATCCTCTGCTCCTCGCGGTGGGCAGTGAACGCTATCTGCCCTGGAAGCCTTCCACGCGGCCCGCGGAACTGCTCACGCAGGCGTCGGCGATCCTCGGCCAGGGGCAGCTCTCGCTGGCGAAGTATCTCTTCATCGTGGCCGAGCAGGATGCACCGGGGCTCGACGCCCACGACATCCGGCCGTTCTTCGCCCATCTGCTCGCCCGGGCCGACTGGCAGCGGGACTGCCACTTCCACACCCAGACGACGATCGACACGCTCGACTACTCGGGATCGGGCTTCAACGCCGGCTCGAAGCTCGTGGTGGCGGCCCGGGGTCCGGCAGTCCGCGAGCTGCCCACGGAGATTCGCGGCGGATGCTCATTGCCTGCGGGCTTCGGGAATCCGCGGGTCTGCCTGCCGGGCGTGGTGGCGGTGGAGGGGCCACGGATCGAGCCGCGGCCCGTGCTCGAATCGGCGGGCGATGGGGCCACGTGGGCGGCTGCGGCTGGCGCCACGTGGTCGGCCGACGTGGAACGGTTCTCTGTCACGCTCGGCCCCGAGCATCCGCTGAGGGCATTTCCGCTCGTGGTCATCGTGGACGACGCCGCCTTCACCGCCGCGAACCTGGAGAACTTCCTCTGGATCACGTTCACCCGCTCGAACCCGGCCGCCGACGTGCACGGCGTCGATGCGGAGACGCGGCAGAAGCACTGGGGCTGCCGCGGGCCACTGGTGATCGATGCGCGGCTCAAGCCGCATCACGCGCCGCCGGTGGAGGAGGACCCTGCGGTATCGGCGCGGGTCGATGCGCTCGCTGCAAGCGGCGGCCCGCTCGCCGGGCTGGGGCTGTGATCAACCAGCGATCGAGCTGATGCGAACCTTCGTCGCGAGCGAACGGTGGCCGGTGCGGCGGCGATAGTTCTTCCGCCGCTTGAACTTCTGCACGTAGATCTTGTCGCCCTGCACCGACGAGAGCACCTCCGCCTTCACGGTCGCTCCCTTCACCTTCGGCTTACCGAGCGTGAGGGCCCCGGCCTTGCTGACGGCAAGCACCTCGTCGAACACCAGTTCGCTGCCGGCCGGCAGGTGGCGGAAGTCGATCTCGAGCTCCTGCCCCTCCATCACGCGGTACTGCCGGCCGCCATCGACGACGATGGCGTAGGAGTGGCCCGCGCCCTGCATGCTGGCGGCGGTGGAAGAAGCGGTGGTGGCAGCGGCCTTGGCCATGATTCGCATCCGGTCAGAAACGGGTGAGGGGACAAAAATAGCGAGTCCCAGAGGATATCTCCCCGGGTATCACGGGTCGAGAGGTCTGAAAAACCTACGGAAAGCGAACGGTTCTGGCGTTGGCATCCCAGGCCTCGAAGACCAAATGCTCCGGCGACACGCCGTCCTTGCCGTCGATGTGAAGCTGGATGTGG
Organism: Pirellulales bacterium; assembly: GCA_044370205.1. Classification (GTDB taxonomy): domain Bacteria; phylum Planctomycetota; class Planctomycetia; order Pirellulales; family UBA1268; genus QWPN01. The sequence goes on from JBILVW010000003.1 coordinate 16,150, forward strand.
GTCTCGTCCTCGAACTGGGTGATCTCCCGCCGCTTGCGGTTGTTGAGCCAGGTGGCCACATCGTCGTGCACCGTGATGTTGAGCCTGGCGACGTCGTCCCGCGTGGCGGAAAGGTGCAGCGTCCGCATCACCTCGATCGCCATGCTCTCGGCCGTCTTCACCGTGCCGGTGCCGGTGCAGGTGGGGCAGTCGCGGAAGATGCTCTTCCTGAGCGATGGCCGGATCCGCTGCCGGGTCATCTCGATCAGGCCGAAGGGGCTCGTCCGCAGGATCTTCGTCCGGGCCCGGTCCCGCTTCATCGCGTCGTGGAGCGACTTCTCGACACCACGTCGATACTTCTCCTTCCGCATGTCGATGAAGTCGTTGACGATCACGCCGCCGAGGTCGCGGAGCCGCAGCTGCCGGGCGATCTCCTTCGCCGCGATCAGGTTCATCTGGTAGGCGTTCTCCTCGGCGCTCTTCTCCGTGCGGAAGCTGCCCGAGTTGACGTCGATGGCCACCAGGGCCTCCGTCTGGTCGATCACGATCGACCCACCTCCCTTGAGCGGCACCTTCCGCTGGTGGATCCGCCCGATCTCCTCCTCCAGGCCGTAGCGATGGAAGAGCGGCTCCTTGCCCTCGTAGAGCTGCAGCCGCGGGGCGTATTTCGGCATCACCAGTTCGAGGAACTCCCGGGCCCGCTCGTAAGCGGCCGGCTCGTCGATCAGGATCCGCCCCACGTCTTCCGTGAACATGTCACGGATCGTGCGGATGATCATGTCGCTTTCCTGGTAGATGTCGATCGGCGCGGAATACTTCCGCATCCGGCGGACGATGCTCTTCCAGAGGTTGAGGAGATAGGCCATGTCACGTGCCATCTCCGACTTCGTCCGCTCCGTGCCGGCCGTCCGCACCACGAAGCCCACCCCCTTCGGCGGCTGGAGGTCGAGCATGATGTCGCGGAGCACGCGGCGGTCCCGCTCGTCGTCGATCTTCTTCGAGATGCCGACGCGGCCGAGCGGCGGCATGAGCACGAGGTAGCGGCCGGGAATCGAGATGTACGTGGAGAGCGTCGGCCCCTTGGTGCCGAATCCCTCCTTGATCACCTGCACGAGCACCTCGTCGCCGCGGCGGAGAATGTCCTGGATCGGCGGCTTGACCCGGGGCCGATCGCCGAGCCGTGGCTTCCGCCGCGTGGCCGTCCGCTGCCCGCCTTCTCCCTCCTCCGTCTCGCTGCGGCCGGCCGGCTCCGCCACGTCGAAGGCCTTGTCGGGATCGAGCCCGCCCTGCCGGTAATACTGAGGCTCCACGTCACTGATGTGGAGAAAGCCGTTGCGGCCCACGCCGAAATCGACGAACGCCGCCTGGATCGACGGCTCGATGTTGACGATCCGTCCCTTGTAGATGTTGCCGACGTAGTTGTCCTGGCTGGTTCGCTCCACGTAGAGCTCCTCCAGCACCCCGTCTTCCATGATCGCGATCCGGCATTCCTCCGGCTGCGACACGTTGATCAGCATTTCCTGTTTCATCTCGTTTCCTTCCTGATTCGGGCCGCCCTCAGGCGACCGCATGGGCCAGCCGGCGACGCAATTGGTCGCGCAGGTAGGCTTTCACCTCCCGCGCACCGTCCATCGCCAGCGCCTTCTCGGCGATCAGGCGGCATTCGGCGACCGAAACGCTTCGGCACACCTGCTTGACCTCCGGGATGGCGCTCGGCGGCACACTCAGCTGCCGCAGCCCCAGTCCCAGAAGCAGCTGCGTGTACATCACGCTGCCGCTCATCTGACCGCACACATTGGCCGGCACGCCGGCCTCGCGAGCCACGTCCAGCGAGCGGCGCAAGAGCCGCAGCACCGCCGGATCGCAGGCGTTGTACAGATCAGCCACGTCCTTGTTGCCCCGATCGACCGCCAGCGTGTACTGGATCAGGTCGTTGGTGCCGATCGAGACGAAGTCGACTTCCTTGATGAAGGTGTCGAGCATCATCGCGGCGGCCGGGGTCTCCACCATCATGCCCACCGGCATCTTGCGATTGAACGCGATGCCGTGCTCGGCGAGGTCTTCCATGACGTCGGCGAGCACCATCCGCGCCTGCCTGAGCTCGACGATCGTCGAGATCAGCGGAAACATCACCCGCACGTCTCCCAGGGCGCTGGCGCGGAGAATCGCCCGGAGCTGGGTGCGGAAAATCGGGAGCTGCCGCAGCGAGAGCCGGATGCTCCGCAGGCCGAGGCAGGGGTTTCGCTCTTCCTCGACGTTGAGCCCGGCGTGCAGCTTGTCGGCGCCGAGGTCGAGGGTGCGGATCACGACGGGCCGTCCCGCCATCGCCTGCACCACCTCGGCGTAGGCGGCGAAGTGGTCCTCCTCGGTCGGCTCGGTCTTCGAGGCGAGGTAGAGGAACTCGGTGCGGTAGAGGCCGATGCCGTCGCAGCCGCGGGCCAGGCAGTGCTCGGCCTCGCTCGGAAACTCGATGTTGCCGGTGAGCTGGATCCGCACGCCGTCGGTCGTCTCGGCGGGGAGATCGCGGAGCTCCTCCCGCTGGGCGGCGGCCGTCTGGGCGGCCTCCAGCTCCTGTCGGTAGCGGGCGATCGTCTCCTCGTCGGGCTGGAGGATGACCAGCCCCTGATTGCCGTCGAGGATCACCGGCTCGCCGCCGGAGACGTCGGCGAGGAACGGCCCCACGCCCACCACGGCCGGAATCTCGAGCCCCTCGGCCACGATCGCCGTGTGGCTGCCCGGGCCGCCGAGCTCCGTGGCGAAGCCCTTCACGAACCGCCGGTCGAGGGTTGCCGTCTCGCTCGGCGTCAGGTTGTGGGCGAGCACGATCACCGGCTGCGAGATCGCGGCGAGCGTCTCCCGCCGCTGGCCGAGCAGGTTGCGGAGCAGGCTCTTCTCGATGTCGTAGATGTCGTGAGCCCGCTGCGAGATGTGGTTGTCGAGGCTCTGGAACACCTTGGCGTAGCGGCGGAGCGTGCGGCTCACCGCGTATTCCGGCCACCAGTTGCGGTCGCGGACGGCGCTCTGCAGCTCCCGCTGCAACTTCTCGTCGTGGAGCATCGCGAGGTGGGCCTCGAAGATGGCGGCATACTGCTCCCCCAGTTCGGCCCGGATGGCGTCGCGATTCCGCTCCACCTCCCGGGTCGTCTCACCGACCGCGTGGGCAAGCCTGGCCAGTTCGGTATCGACGGCACTGCGCTCGACGAACCGCCGGGGGATCCTGAATCCCTCGCTGTCGAGGACGAGCGCCTCACCGATCGTGACGCCGGGCGAAACGGCGATGCCTTGAAGTTTCAGCATGGGGCGAGTCCCGCCCGCAAGCAGCCGTCGGTCAGGATGTCTGCTCGGGTCCGTGTTCGTTGAATCTGCGTTCAAAAAGGACGCCTATGGCCTCGAGCGCCTCCCGCGCATCCGGCCCCGTCGCCTCGACCACCAGCCGTGTGCCCGACTCGGCGGCGAGCGTGAGCACCTCGAGAATGCTCTTGCCGTCGACCCGCTGGGTGTCGGCCACCAGTTCGATCCGCGCCTGCCACCGGCGAGCCTCGCGGGCGAGCATGTCGGCCGGACGCGCGTGCAGACCCTGGCTGTTGGCCACGACCACCTCCCGCGTCAGCGTCTGCTCGCCCACCGTCTCCGGCCCGCTCACGAGATCACTCCCTGGCTGTCGGCCTCCTCGAGCAGGTGCTGGATGTCCACCGGCCCCTTCGCCGATTTCAGGAGCTTGCAGAACGCCTCGTCGCGAAGCTGCCGCGAGATGCTCTCGAGAGCCCGCAAGTGGTCGCCGGGCCGGTCGGGGGGCGAGACGAGCAGGAAGAACAGCTGCACCGGTTCGCCGTCGAGGCTCTCGAACTCGATGCCGGAGGGGCTCACGGCCACCGTGCCGACGAGCCGCGTGACGCTCGGGTGCTTGGTGTGGGGCACGGCCACACCACGGCCGATCCCGGTGCTGCCGAGATCTTCCCGCTTCATGATCGCCTTGACGATGCTCTCCTGGTCGGAGGCGGTGATTCGGTTGGCATCGACGAGGGCCTGCACCATCTCGCGAATCACGCCCTCCTTGGTGCCCGCATGGACATGGGAGCGGATGGCGTCGGTCGCGACGAAATCTGAAAACTTCATGCGTCTTGCTTGTCGGGGTGGATGGTGGGACGGGCAGGCGACTGCCGTCGCGGCGGCTAGCTGCGGCGGGTGTTCTGCACGTGCTTGTGGTCGCGGATCTTTTCCTTGTGCTTCCGCAGCTGCTGCTCCAGCTTCTGCACGGCGCCATCGACGCTGCGCCAGAGCTGGGCGGCATGCTCACGGGCGACCATCTCGTGGAAATGCTCCGCAGAGGCGATGATTTCCACGGCCGGCAGGGCCGAGTTCTCGAGATCGACGGTCACATTGAGGGCCGTAAGCCGATCGAAGTAGCGCTTCAGCCGCGACACCTTGCTCGCGATTTTTGATTGCGACGCCGGGCTCAGATGCCCGTGCCGTGCGGAAACGTTGACCTGCACGCTGGAAAAACCTCAGAGGAGAATTGTGACACTTGAGTGTGTTGAAAACCTGTCGGCGGCCTTACTCAGGCGCCGACGCGTCGTTGACCGGAGCATATCACCGCCGTCCTTCGGCACACAAACCGTCCCCGCGCACGTGCCGCGGAACCGCCTTCGCGGCCTCACGGCGGTGCCGGAGCGGTCGCCCGCAGCCGCCCCTGCTCTACCACGTCGCGCCACCAGGCCACCCCTTCGCGGCGCTGCTCGGGTCGGCCATCGGGGCGATACCTCAGCCGATCGACGGCCACGGGATTGGCCAGTTCCACGAGTCGCTGAAACGCATACCGCCGGACGACCAGATGCGGATCATCGAGCACCTCGACGAGCCACGCATCGGCGCCGGACGCGAGATCGGCGGGAGAGAAGCCGCGGGCCAGTCGCACGAGCGATTCGCCCGTGCCCGGCGGCCCCTGGTCGGCAAACGCCTTCGCCAGCCGCGCCGCCGCATTCGCACCCCGGGCCAGCGCCAGCGGCACCGTGAGCGATTCGAGCTTCGCCCACTGGCCCGCATACAGCTCCCGCCCGCGTTCCTCGGCCGACAGCTGCCGCACCGTCTCGTCGTAGTCGCCGAGCAGGGCGAGCGTCGCGGCCGCCAGCACCCGCTGCTCGCCCCGCGGATCGGCCGCGAGCTCACGCAGCGCCGGCTGCACCGGTTTGTCGGCCGGCAATCGCGCCGCGAGAGCGACCGCCGCCTGTCGATCGGCGACATCGATCTGCTCATTGCCTGAAAGCCACGCCGGCGTCGTGCCGCCCGGCCGGAGCACGACCGCATCCGCCGCCGTGCTCGACCATTCGACCGACATGCCCGCGGGGATTCGGCCATCGGCCGCAAAGCCGGCGAGCGGATCGGCGACGGGCCCGCCATCCTCCGCCGTCTGCTCCCAGACAATGCCACCGGCCGACGCCAGCCGCGTTCGCCGCGCCGCGGCCGTGGTCGCCGGATCGTCGCCCGGCTCGCGGTCGAGCATCACCTCCACGCCGAGCGGCGCCTCGAGCCCGCCCGTCACGCGACCGCAGAGGCCGGCGGCGGTGACACCCAGCCGTGCTGCCGGATGCTCGGCCACGACGACGGCGCGACCGAACAGCAGCTCGAGCCGCGGCGTGCCATCGGGGTCGCGGAGCAGCGTGGCTCGCGTGGCCGGTGCGAGACGGATCCGCACACGATCGATCACGAGCTCCGGCTGACTGAACGGCGGCGACACGAGCTCCGCAGGCACGGGCACGATCGCCTCGGCCCGTCGTGCCTGCCACACGAGCGGCTGCTCCGCTGCCGGCGAATGGCCCACCAGCAGCACGAAGGGCCCAGCAACGACCGCGTCTGGCGAAGCCTGCAGCGCGACGGGCGGCGCGGGTTCCGCGGGCTCGGCGGCAGGCGGCGCAGCGGGCGAGGCGATCGGTGACGGCGCCACGGCAGGCGCCGCGATTGCGAGTGCCTCACCCTGCGGCACACGCGCCGCAACGGCCGAGGGCGCGCTGGAAGCCGCAGTGGCAGGCGAAGGCGAAGGCTCGGCCGCAGGCGCGGGCGGACTCACCGGTGGAGGCGGCACTGGTGGCGGCTCCGCGGGTGCATTCGCCACCTCGCCTTTGTCCACTGGCTCGACCGCCGCGGCCACAACCGGCGGCGCTGCGACGGGCTCTGTCGTCGGCTCGGCCGCGGCCTCCGTGAGCGCATCGGCCTGCGGTGCAGTGGCCTCGCCCCCGCGAGCGGCCTCTGCCTGCGCCGGCGGCTTCGCCGCCACCTCGCGTCGGCCGCCACGCATCACCGACCAGCCGAGCACGCCCACCAGCGCGACGAGCAAGGCTGCGGCCGTCGCCGCGAGCGCCCAGCTGCGCGAAGACGTCCGCGACGTCGCTGCCGGGGTAGCCGGCGTTCCGCGTTCGGCAGCCGATGCGGTCATGAACACGGTGTCGTCGGCCGCGGCCAGCGCATCGCGGATGGCCCTCGCGTTGGCAGCCGCATCGGCCCGCATGTCCGCCGCCGCCTCACGACGCATCTCGGCTGCGACGACCCCTCGCAGCCGCTCGGCAGCCGCAGCGTCCACCTCGCCGACCACCGCTCTGCCCGCAGTGATGTCGGCCAGCAGCCGATGACAGTCGGCCACCTCGGCCAGCTGCATGTCCGACTCGATGCACACCCTCTCGAACTCGGTCAGCCGCTCGGCGGCGAGCACGTTGTCGAGAAACTCGGCGGCGGAATTGGGATCGGCAGCCAGCCCCCGGCCGTCGGCCGGCGGCGCCCCCACCCCCGACCTCGCCACCACGTCGCGGATCCGCCCCGCGAGCGTCTGGGCGACCGCGCTGCCCGACACCTTCTCCGCCAGCTGCTGGGCGGAATCCGCGGGGAGCACACCGTCCATCCAGGCCAACAGGGTTCGCAGGGTCAGTCGCATGTCGTGCTCCTTCTTCCATCAATAGGGGCGCGGAGGGCGGATTTTCGTGCAGCTATTTTTGCCCGAAAAAACGCCCTTTTTCCCCACCGATCCACCCACCGCCCGTCTGCGTAAAGATGGCAGTAGCCACGCGACCGCGGGATTGGGCTCTGCGAGCCGGCTGGCTAGGATTCATGATCCTTTCGTAGGGTTCCCGGACCATGACGCCGACCCCCATGCTCCAGCCGTCGCAGTCCCACGATCACCGCCAGCGGCTCGTGCCTCCGGCGGCGTTGATTCTGCGCCGCGCGAGTGGCTATCTGGAACTCGGGGAGCTGCTGCTGGAGGGAGAGGCGGCGGCACCGCCGACCGCCTGCCGGCTGTTCGCCCGCTCGCTCGCCGAACTCAACCAGCTCGATGCGGCCGCTCGCAGGGAAGCGGCGGCCTCCTTGCTGGAGGGCGAGGCGCTGCGGGCCCTGGGCGAGTGGGAGGCCGCGATCGGGCCGCTCACCCGCGCCGCGGAGGCGACGCCCGGTCACGTCGAGGCCTGGCTGGGACTGGGCTGGTGCCACAAGCGGCTGGGGGATCTCGATGCAGCGATTGACTCCCTGCGGCGGGGCCTCGCCGTATTCCCTGATCAGCCGATCCTGCACTACAACCTCGCCTGCTACCATTCCCTGGCGGGCAGCGTGCCGGCGGCCATCGAGCAGCTCACCCGGGCCATTGCAATCGATGACCGGTTCCGCGACCTCACCGGCAACGAGCGGGACTTCGACGCGATTCGAAGCGACCCGCGGTTCGTGGCGGCCACCAGCGTCACTGTGTGAAGCCCGTTCGTATCGCCGGGGCCGCCAGCTATGACGAGTCCGGCGCTGCAAGACATCATCGCGCTCTTGGGCTGCCCGGCGGCCGGTAATCCGGCCCAGTACCTCTTCGAACGGGCGATCGAGGCGGCGGGGCTCGACGTGCGGTTCGTGACGGTGGACGTGGCCCCCGAGCGACTCGCCGAGGCGTTGGCCGGCATCTCGGCCATGGGGTTCAGAGGGTGCCTGCTCTCGGGACCGCTCCGCGAGGTGGCCCTGCCCCTCGTCGCCTCGGCAACGCCCACCGCCTCGTTTGCCGGTGGCGTCACGCTCCTCGAGCGGCAGGCGGATGCCCTCGTGGGCCACATGACCGACGGCCGCGGCGTGGTCGAGGCGGTTCGCGGCCACATCGACCCGGCCGGCAGCCGCGTGGTGGTGCTCGGCGCCGGCTCCCGCGGCCGGGCCGTGGCGCTGGAACTCGCGCTGGCGGGGGCCGCGGGCATCCTGGTCGCCGATCCCGATCAGGCCCGGGCGATCGCACTGGCCGAGGCGCTCGGCGGCCTGTCGGCGGCGGTCGCCACGGCGGTCGACTGGCAACCGACGCTCGACCTTCCGACTGACATCGACATCCTCGTCGCCGCTGGCCCCGATGCGGGCGGGGCGGCATCTCACTCCATGACGGGGCTTCGCGGCGACCTGGTCGTCGCCGATCTCAGGCTCGCGACGACGCCCTCGGCCGTGGGTCGGCAGGCCGCCGAGGTCGGCGCCTGCCTCGTGGACGGGCTCGAGATCCACGTCGCCCGCACGGCGATCGATTTCCAGATGCTGCTTGGCGTCGAAACCGATCCCGACCTGCTCCGCGACGCCCTCGACGAATTTCTGTCGTAGCGCGGTGTTTCCCGGTTTGTAAAATCTCCCAGGCGGAAGCCGGGGTGAATCCGGGACGCTACGGATTGGACGCCGCATTCTCCCCCTGCTCGCGCATGGGGGCTTCTATCGCTTTTCGGCAGCGGCGGCCGATACGCGGTCGAGCTTTTTCTCGAGCGCCGTGGCGGCGGCCCGCACATCGCCCACCGCGTCGGCTGAGAGCGGCCCGAGCAGCTTCGCGACACTCTCGGGAGGCATCGCGCCGGCATCCACGAGCAGCCCCACGGCCTTCAAGGCATTGACCACGATCAACGCCCGCCGGTACCGCTGCGACTGGGCGGCCTCGTCGCCCGGCTCCGCGGCCGCATCGGGCAAGGCGAGCAGCTCGGCAAGGATCTCGTAGGCGACGGCCTTCCCCTGCCGGGCCAGGCCGATGGCGGCGTTGGACCGCACGTCGTCGGCCGGATCGGCCATCAGCTCTTCGAGCCGCGCGTCGGCGCCCGTACCTCCGATCACGCCGAGCGTGAACGCCGACGCCGACCGCAACCCAGCGTCGTCGCTCCGCGAGGCGGCGAGCAACGCGTCGGTCACGGCGGCTTGATCAGGAAAGCCGGATGATGCACCGAGGTTCGTCGAAAGCACGGCGAGCGCCTCGACGGCTGCCCGCGCCGTCTGGGGATCGCCCGGATCACGCACCCGTTCGACGAGCGGAGCCGTCGCCTCGGGCACGGCAAACTCGCCGAGCGCCCGGCAGAGATAGCTGCAGAGCGTCCGCGACTGCTCGCCGGTGTGGCCACCCAACTTGGGCCGGCCACTGGCCACCTCGTCGGCAAGAATGCCCGCCAGGTCGCTGGCGAGTTTCGTATCGGCCTTGAGCGTCGCGCCGGATGGCCCCCGGAGATCGTTGGCGAGATTCAGGGCCGCCTGCCAGCGGCCTTCGTTGGCACGCCGCAGCGTGCGGACGTAGCCTTCGGGATCGTTGCCCAGCTGCGCCAGCCAGTGGAAGGCCAGCCACACCGACACGATGATGCCGACGATGATCGCCGGCACCAGGAAAAGCTGCACGAGAAAGGCCGCGCTCGGCGGCTCGACGGGCGGCAGCGAGTCGTCCTGCGTGATGGGGCGGCGGGCGGGTTCGGCCATCGGATGGATCGTGGGAGAATGCGGATCTGACCCGGCACCGGGCCGGAACGCGAAATTCTAGCAGACACCGACCGATCGACACCTCATGACAGCGACACGCCCGATTCCCCCGCTTTGGCTCGACGTCGAGCTCGACACGGTCGAGGAGAACCTCGCGCTCGACGAGGCCCTGCTCGAGGCGGCCCACGAGGGGTGCGTGGGCGAAACGATCGTCCGCACCTGGATGGCTGCCACGCCGACGGTCGTGCTTGGCTCATCGAGCCGCGTGGCGGCCGAGGTCGAGCCCGAGGCGTGCGCCGCAGCGGGCGCGCGGCTGGTCCGTCGGCCCAGCGGCGGGCTCACGGTGGTGCTCGGTCCGGGCTGCCTCATGTGGTCAGTGATCGTGCCGCACCCCGCCGGCAGTCCGGGCTTGGAGGCGATCCATACCGCGATGCTCGAACCGCTCGCGGAGGCCCTGCGAACCGCCGGCCGCGCGGTGCACCGCCGCGGTACGAGCGACCTCGCGGTCATGGAGCCGCAGGCGAGTGGTCAGGCGGCCGTCGAGAAAAAGGTGTCGGGCAACGCCCTGCGGGTGAAGCGGCATGCGGTGCTCTACCACGGCACGCTCCTCGACTCCTTCGATCTCGACCTGATCGGCCGCGTGCTCCGGCATCCTCCGCTGGAGCCGGCCTATCGCGCCGGCCGAACCCACGGCGACTTTCTGGCGAACCTCGGTCTGGGGCGGCCGCGGCTCGAGGCCGCCGTCCGCGCGGCCTTCGGTGCAGTCAGTGCCAGCACCGCGGCAGATGCCTGGCCCCGCGAGCGGGTGCGACAGCTCGTGGCCGAACGCTACGCCAGCGGCGAATGGACCCACCGCCTCTGACGCCCCAGAACGGGCGCTGGTGGCAAGCTGGAGAAACCTTGCCGCCTCGGTCGTCCGGAGCGACGGCGAATGATGCGGTTATTTCGGGGTCGTGATTCCGCCGATCCGACTTTCAGCAGCGAAGGGCTGGGCAGCAGATGGCCCCCGGGAGCTGCGGTGACGAACCTCATCTTTCGTCGTCCGCCGTTCCCGGCTACCGTCCGCGGCCCGCTCGACAGGATGTCGGTCAGCCAGCAACAGGAGGTTGCCTTCCATGCGCCTGCACATGAATGCCGGAGACGTGCGTGATCTCGTCAGCCGTCACTTCCTCAATCTGGGAGTCGATACGGTCGAGGTCGATGATCTCCAGGAGAACATTCGCATCGACCGCGGTCGGTGCGTGGCCCGCTGTTACCGCGTGGCCGACATGTTCGCCATGTGGCTGATCGATGTCGGCGTGCTCCAGTTTTACGACGCCGACGGCGAGATGCTGCACAGCGTGAACCTGTTCACGGAGCTGCAGCCGCAGCGGGCCGCAGCCTGAGTCGGCGGCATCAGCGGTCCAGAGTGAGGGGGATTTCAGCATGCCCGGGCAGATGGTGCGCGCTCCTGCGCTCTCGATCGTGATTCCAACGGTCGCCGACACGGCGGCACTCGAAGAGACGCTCGTGAGCGTGCTGGAGAATCGGCCGGCCGAATGCGAGATCGTCGTGCCGCTGGCGTGCGACTACGACGACCCCTGGAATATTCGCGAGGAAGTGATGTTCGTCGAGGCGCCGCGGGGAGCCCGCCTCGTGGCGTGCACGAACCTCGGCATCGCGTCGAGCCGCGGCGAAATCGTGCACGTGCTCGCGGCTGGCTGGCGGGCGACGCCGGGCTGGACCGATCGGCCGATGGAACGCTTCGCGATGGCCGACATCGCGGCGGTGGTGCCCGCGGTGGTCGCCGCCGATGATCCTGCGCGGGTTGTCGAGGTGGGCGTGCGGGCCGCGCGGGGAGGCCGACGGATTGCGGGAACCGCGCCGCGGCAGGCCGATGCGGAGCTCGCCTCCGGCACGAGTCCTCTGCTGGAAGCGGGCTTCTGGCGGGCCGACGTGCTGCGCATGGCAGGCCCCGGCTTCTCCACTTCCTGTGGCGAGGCCTTCGCCGACGCCGACCTGGCCGTAGCGGTGGGCTGCCTGCCGATGCCGGTCATCTATGAGGCCGAGTCGCGGGTGATCCGCGGGCCGATGCGGCGGCAGCCGCGGTCGTTCACGGCAGGGCTGCATGCGGAGCGGCTGTTCTGGCGGTCGTTGGGCAGCGAGTCGAGGGTCGGTGCGTGCGCGGCGGTCGCAGCCCATGCGTTCGAGATCATCCGGGATGCCGTCGTGCGGCTGCCGCTGGGCACGCTGCCGATGCTCGCGGGCCGCGGCGTCGCGCTCGTCGAATTTGGCAGCACGCTCCGACGTCAGCGGCAACTGCGACAGCTCCGCGAGTTGCCGGCCACCGACGAGCCCGGGCAGACGCTGCGGATCGACGCCCCGCACGAGTCCCTCGCCCGCCCGCGGAGCCGCCCCGCTCCGGCCGCCCCGCTCAAGCGGTCGGCCTGACCGCGAGCCACGGGCGGATCTCCGCATGGAAGCCCCGGGCGGAAGCCCGGGGATCGGCGTGCCATCACCCTGCGTGGTCGCTGCCTATTGCCCGCCGTCCGTGGCGTGTAGAATCCCTCGCGGTTCACGCCCTCGTAGCTCAATTGGATAGAGCGTCAGCCTCCGGAGCTGAAGGTTACAGGTTCGATCCCTGTCGAGGGTATTGATTTTCAGCGGTTTTCTGCACGTCCAGCGTTTTTTCGCGGGCGGTGTAAAGGGTTGATGGCTCCTGATGGCCGCTGACGGCTCCTGATGGAGCCGGAAATTGCGCTGCTTTTCCGGCGACGCCGGTGACAGCCGCCCAGTCCTCCGCCCGCACGGCGTGGTAATGCTTTCTCCGCAGCCGGGCGGTGTTGCCGATCCAGGCGTTGATTGCCTTCTCGGGTGACCTGCCCCGTTAAACGAGGTCACTCCGGAAGCGAGAATCCTGGGTGTCGCCGTGCGGTCGACGCCCTACTTCCCGGCATCGGCCTTGCGGCCCAATACCTTCACGGCGGTGAAGTCGTTCATGTCGTCGAACGAGCCGATTCCGACACGGCCGCTGGTGAAGGTCTTATCGTTGGCCTCCATCAGCGGCGTCTCGAGGTCATCGAAGAAGACGGCGATCCGCCCTGAGGCCACGTCGCGCATGAGTTTGACGGTGTGCCACTGGTCGTCCCACGGCACGGGCCGTGTGTTCTTGGTGAGCGGCCGGCGAGCCGCGCCGTCCACGATCATGATCTGGCCGCTGGCCGGGTCGGGCTTGGCCCCGAGGTGCACGTAGTAGAAGTGCTCGGGATCCCGCCAGTTGAAGAACACGCAGCAGTCACGGTGGCCGCCCGTGTCGCGCGTGCTCTTCACCTGGAACGTGATCACGGTGTCGGTGAGTTCGAGATCCTTGACGAGCGCCACGTTGTGGGGGCTCCGGACCTTGGGCTGGTAGTTGCTGATCCGCGTGTTGAGTCCCCAGACGGCGCGATCGCCGTCCTTGCCCAGCGTCCAGGCAGCCGGATCGGTCGGCTCCCAGCGGTCGGCCCCGTGCGCGAAGGTTTCCTCGAAGACGAGCGGCAGGGCCTCGTCGGCTCGGGCGGGCAGCGCGACCGCAAGAGCCAGGAGGAGCGACAACAGCAAGAAGCGGGGTGTCATCGCCACATCTCCGAAGCGTTTACTTCTCATCGATTCGCACCGCGTCGTCCTTTCGCGACAACGGCACGTCCTTGCCGTTCAGCAGGGCCTGCTTCACGGTCGCCGAACAGGCCACCACCACTTCCGTCGCGTCGGTCGCGGTCTCGATCCGCACGGTCTCGCCCTCCACGTGCGCGCCGAGCGACTCAACCGGCTTGCCGACGGCCACGAGCGGCTTGCCGGCCCGCTTCAGGCCGGAGCCCTTGCGGAGCACGGCATAGGTCACCCTGCCCTCTTGATCCAGCTCGACATACGCGGTCTCGCCATCGAACGTGAACCCGCCGAACTCGACCGATGCGGGCGTATCCAGATACGACTGGAAGTAATACCCGGTCCGGTCTTTCCCGATCGCGATCTTCAAGGCCGTGGCCTGCGTGGAGGTCAACGCCCCGTCCGATCCCGTGACCGCGAGTCGCTCCACCGAGACTATCGTCTCGTCGCCCTCGGGGGTCGGATAGATCACCGTGTCGAACGTCGTGTCTCCCGTCATGGGCGACTTTTTGAACCACACGTATTTCGCCCGGCGGCCTTCCATCCAGCCGTCGCCGATGTTCGCCCGCACCTCGCCCGGGTCGGCGGGTACCAACTGCACGTTCCCCCCGACCGCGAACCGGGTCTGGATCCGCTGCTTCTCGGGGTCGATCATCGGCTCGGCGCCTTCTTCGGGGTGCCAAACCTGCTCGTAGGTATGCGCGGCGGTAGGCGTGGCATTGTCGGCCCGGATGAAGTCCGAGACGATCCAATAGGAGGGCCGCACGAACAGCACCCGGCGGTAGACCCGCTGTTTCCCGTAGACCTCGGTCCAGGCTTCGACGTGGTCGAACACCCGATTGGCCGTCGCCGCGATTTCCGACTTCCCGACCCGCGCCTGGTTGCCGCCGTCGATCAGGATCGTGTTGTGGGCGACCGTGGTTCCGGCCGACCAGGCAGCGGCAGGGTTGCTCGAGTCGTAGCTGCCGCCGTTGCCCGGATCCACGAGGAGATATCGGCCGTAGCCGTAAATATCCAGATTCAGGTCGTCCCGATGCGAGTGCCCGCCCCCTGCCCGGGCATTGATGAACGCGCCCAGCGCGTTGTCGTCGACCCAGCTTGTGCGCATGGTAAAAGTCTTGCCGACTGGATAGAGCTTGGAGTGATAGGGCGGCTCGGTCCCCTGCTCCCCCTTGCTGCCGAAGTAGATCAGGTGCGGGTTGTCGAGTGTCACGCCTGCAGCCAGCACGGAGTCCCGCACGTTGCCTCGGCTCCCGTCCCCCCAGTTGTACAACGTACCCGCCGGCGTGGTCAGGTTCATGTAGTACTCGGCCAGTTGCCCGTAGGGCTCTGCGCCCGGCAGGAGGACGCCGCGCACGTTCTTGACCAGGCCAATGCTTTCCTGCATGGCCAGCATCGTGCCGCGAATGTAGCCGGAGCACGCTTCGACATTGGAGCCGTCGGCAAAAAGCGTATTCCTCACGTTCGATGCCTGTCGTTCCATGTTGGTCTTCCACCAACCAGGCTGGCAAAGCTCAGGGAAATAGATGTTGTAGAGGAGCCATCCGAACTGGATGCTGCGGGCGGAGTTGCCGGCATTGCCGGGTTCGCGGCTCATGATGCGAGCGTGCTCGTAGAACACCTTCAGCAGGGAGGTCCACACCTCCGGCGTCGTGAACTCGCTCCCGAGCGCATGCAGCATCTGGGGTACGCGTACCAGGCGCCGCCCGGTATCGACCGTATAAAAATGGCTGGCCCGTTGCTTGGTGCAGAAATCCAGCGCGGTGAACATTGCGGTATAGGCGTATTGTTCGTTCGACGTTCGCGGATAATGGTCCGCGCCGCCGGAGAAGGCCGCCCGCGGGAACCAGTATTGCGCCTGCCGCTCCGCCCCGGGCGGGCGGAACCAATCGAAATCGATGTCCTTGTAGATGAACAGGGGGATGGTGTGGTTGCTCCAGGTCAGCATCTTCTCCCGCCCCTGCATGACCGAGGGGGATATCTTGCCGAACACGCCCAAGTTGACCTCTTTGCCCTCGCCCAGCGGCTTGGCATACAGATGCAAGGTCTGGGATTGGACCTTTTCTTCTCCCGAGGAAAGCGAGGCAGGCAGTTTGAAAGAGAGATACGCCCGCATGGTCTCGTCACTCACCGAATCCGGGCCCTCCCGTAGTTCTTCCCCACGTATTCCCCGGACCACCGTCTATTCTTGATGTCGTACGTCCCGCCCCGGACAACCGTATCGCCCTCCGCCTCTAGGACATACTTGGTCTTGTCGGTGACGATCTCGAGCCTCGGCGCATAGCCCTTGTTTTCGCGGCTGCGGATACCCACCAAGCCGGCCCGTTCCCAGTCGGAAATGAGATAGACGCTCTCCACCTTGGTGCTCGGCAGCTCGACTGTGTACCACTGCCAATCCCCGCGGACAGTGAGGATGCCGCGGATGTCCGGGCCCCAAACCCCCCGGAGTATGGCCTCACCTGCAAGACTGCCCGCTGCATCGAGGGGCGCGACATCCGGCCGAGGCGGGGTTTCGCGGTTCCGATAGTATTGAAGAAGAGCCGTCTTGGCCGCGGCGTAGTCTCCCCGCTTCGCCGCCTCCAGCGTGGCGTTCAGGTTCGTGCTGAAGTCGTACTGCACCACCGGTGCCACTGCCCAGTTCCCTTTCGCCGTGTCCCAGCGGCCGAAAAACGCTTCGTCACTCACCCGGGACGGAAGTTTTTCCCCGCGATGGCCGTGGCTCAGGACCATCTGAAACTGGCCGAACAGCGGCCGCTCGGCGTTCGCCTCCTGGATTAGGGCCCGTGCGGCTGCCGGAAGCAACGCCCTGTCGTAGTTCGCAAACCGGCCCAGCGCCCGCTCGACGTCCGCGCGCTGCCCGGCCGCCACATGCTCCGGGCCGATCTTCCAGAGCGACCACACCGCCAGCCAGTGCATCGGCCCCTTGTCTGTTTCCGTCGCCAGCAGAACCTCGGCAATCACAGGCGCCGCCTGCGCGGCCGCGGATCGCATGTCGCCCAAGGAATAGAGAGCCGCCAGCCGGTCCGCCATCGGCTTGCTCGTATCGCGGACGAGATCGGTCATCTGCCGGATCGAAAACGTTCGTATCGTTACATCCGCCAGCACCTTCACCGGCTCCGC
>JBILVW010000063.1:0-10513 GCA_044370205.1 Pirellulales bacterium
TCGCCATCGGACTGGCCGCCCTCGTGATCACCGGGCTGCTGCTCGGGGCCGTCTCGCTCTGGCGGATCACCGACATCAACCGGCATGTGGTCAGGCTCTCGGGAAACGCATTGCCCTCGGTGGTCACCCTGAGCAGGATCATCGAGAACAACTACGTGACCATGAAAGCGGTCCGCACCAGCCTCCTGGCCGCCGACGATCGGGATGAGGCCGGCAGGACGGCCGCCCGCAAGGCTTTTGACGCCGCGACTGCCGAGGGCACCACGACGTGCGCCGACTACGAGGCGTTGATCAGTGACGACGAGGATCGCCAGATCTTCGCCGACGCGCGGGCGGCCCGGCAGGCGTTCGTCACCCAGGCCTCCCGGGTGCTCGAACTCTCCGCCGCAGGCAAGGCCGCCGACGCCCGGGCGCTGATGCGGGGTGAGGTCGAGGCGTCCGCCCAGGCCTGCAACGACCTGTTCAAGGCCGACATCGAACACAACGTTCAGCTCGCGAGCCGCGAGGTGGCAAGCGCCGGCGACAAGGTGCGCGGCAGTTTCGCCATCATCGGAACCGCGATCGGTCTGGCGTCACTGCTCGGCGTGCTCCTCGGCACGGGCGTGATCCGCTCGACGAGCCACGTGCTGCGGACGATCTCCGACACCCTGGAAGATGGCGCGACCCAGGCGGCGACGGCCTCCGGCCAGCTGGCGACGATCAGCCAGACGGTCGCTGCCGGCTGCAGCGAACAGGGCTCGAGCGTCGCCGAAACGAGCACGGCACTCGAGCAGATGTCGGCCATGATCCGCAGCACGGCAGGCAACGCGTCCCAGGCCAAGGATCTCGCCCTGCAGGCCCGCGGTGCCGCCGAGGTGGGCGCCCGCACGATGATCGAGATGAACGCCGCCATGCAGGCCATCGAGAACTCGAGTGGCGAGGTCGCGAAGATCGTCAAGGACATCGACGAGATCGCCTTCCAGACCAACATCCTCGCCCTCAATGCGGCCGTCGAGGCGGCGCGGGCCGGCGAGGCCGGCGCCGGCTTCGCCGTCGTCGCCGACGAGGTTCGCTCGCTCGCCCAACGAAGTGCAGCCGCGGCCCGCGCGACGGCAGCGAAGATCGAGGCGGCCATCGCGAGCAGCCGCCACGGCGCCGAGAGCTGCGGCCGCGTCGGCAGCTCGCTCGACGAGATCGCCTCCAAGATCGCCGCCGCCGACACGCTCGTGGCCGAGATCGCGACCGCCGCCCGGGAACAGTCGCAGGGGATCGGCCAGATCGGCGACGCGATGACGGAGCTCGACAAGGTGACCCAGGAGAATGCCGCCCGGGCTGAGGAAGGGGCGAGCGCCGCCGCCGAGCTCACGAGCCAGTCACAGCTGATGCGGGAGCATGTCGAATGGCTGCGGTCGCTCGTGACGGCGTCGGCCCAGCCGCACCGTCCCGCCGCCGCGACGGCCGCAGTGCGGCAGCCGAGCACCACATCGCGTGCACTGCCCCGCCCCTCGCGAACGGCGATCGCCGCCCGGATCCCGATGCCCGGCGACACCGCGACGTCGCTCGACGCCGAGGAACGGAATTTCAAGGACTTCTGACCGTACCTGCGGCCCCCGAACCGGAGCCGCCCGGGCCGACCCTGCTCATGCTTTTTTCCGAGGCGGAACTTTCGGCCGCGACCTTCGCCTACCTGGCAGGGCTCGTCTACGACCGTAGCCGGATCCGGCTCGGCCCCGACAAGCAGGCCCTCGTGGCCGGCCGCCTCGCCCGTCACCTCGAGACCCTCGGCTGCACCAGCTACGAGGAGTATTGCGAGCGGCTCAAGAAGCCCGGGGCCGACGACGAGATCGGTACGCTGATCGACCTGATCTCGACGAATCACACCCAGTTTTTCCGTGAGCCCTCGCACTTCGAGGCGCTCGCCCGCGTGATCCTGCCCGAGCTCGCCCCCCGCGCAGCCGCGGCCGGACGCCCGCTCCAGGTCTGGTCGGCGGCGGCGGCCTCCGGGGAAGAGCCGTATTCGCTCGCGATCGTGCTTGCCGAGCAGGCCCGGCTGCAGCCGTCGTTCGCCTGGCGGGTGCATGCCTCCGACATCTCTCGCCGCATGCTCGACCGCTGTCGGCTCGGAATCTACGACGCGGAAAAGGTGCGGCTGCCCGACGCGGCCCTGCTGCCGCGGTATTTCCGCCAGGGATTCGGCCGGCGGGAAGGCTGCGTGCGGCTCAAGCCCGAGATCCGCCGCCACGTGGCCGTGGAACACGTCAACCTCTTCCAGCCCGCCTATCCGGTGCCGCGGGGGCTCGACGTGGTCTTTTGCCGCAACGTCATGATCTACTTCGACGTGGCATCGCGTCAGGAACTCGTCGGCCGACTCTTCGAGCAGCTCGCGCCGGGCGGATACCTGTTCGTGGGCCATGCCGAGAGCCTGCTCGGACTCGCCCATCGCTTCGAGACGGCACGGCCGGGCATCTACCGGCGGCCGGCATGAGGTGGAGCACCGCACCATGACCAAGCAGCCCGACCGCCGGATTCGCGTGCTCGTCGTCGACGACTCGGCCCTCGTCCGCCGGGCGATCACGGACGCGCTCTCCAGGGATCCGGACATCGAGGTCGTGGGGTCGGCCTGCGACCCGTACGTCGCCCGCGAGAAGATCACGCAGCTCGATCCCGACGTGCTCACGCTCGATCTCGAGATGCCGCGGATGGACGGCCTGACGTTCCTGCGGATCCTCATGAAGCACCATCCGCTGCCGGTGGTCGTGGTCAGCTCACTGGCTCAGCACGGATCGCAGGCGGCGATGGATGCAGTGGAGGCGGGGGCGGTGGACGTGCTCGCGAAGCCCGACGGTACGATGTCGATCGGCGGCCTCGGCGACCGTCTCGCCTACCACGTGAAGGCCGCCGCTGCCGCAGGTGTCGGCCGAAAGCGGAAACAGGAGACGGCCTCGCCGGCGTCAGCCCCTCAGCCTCCCCTCGTCGCGCCCACCGGGACATTCGACAGCCGCCAGATCATCGTCATCGGTGGCTCGACCGGCGGAGTGGAGGCCCTGCGCGCGCTCCTTCCACGGTTCCCGCGGGGCCTCCCGCCGATCGCGGTCGTGCAGCACATCTCGGCCTATTTCTCCCGGGTGGTGGCCGAACGGCTCGACGCCCTGTGCGGCCTCGACGTCCGCGAGGCCACCGACGGCGGCGTGCTTCGCCCCGGCAGCTGCGTGATCGCCCCCGGCGACTTCCACATGGCCGTCGAGTTCTCCGCGGGCGGCTTCCGCACGAAGCTCCTGAAGACGCCCCCCATTCACCACTGCCGCCCGGCGGTCGACGTGCTCTTCCGTTCGGCAGCGGAGGCGGCCGGCCCCCACGCCGTGGCGGCCCTGCTCACGGGAATGGGCAGCGACGGTGCGATCGGCATGCAGGCCATCCGCCAGGCGGGAGGCACGACGATCGCGGAGGACGAGTCGACCTGCGTCGTCTACGGCATGCCCCGGGCCGCCGTGGAACTCGGCGTCGTGGACAAGAAGGTGCCGCTGCCCGACATCCCCGCCGCGATCCTGACGGCGCTGGCTCGCCGCCGGTCGTGAGTCACCGCTGCCGCGAGGCGGCGCGGACGAGCTTGCGGGCAGTTTCGAGCCGTTCGAGCTTGGCGGCAATCGCCTCGTCACCGGTGGCCCGCGTGGCAGCCACCTGCTCGAGGTCGGCCCGGGCGGCCGTGGCGTCGAGCGTTTCGGCCGGCACGGCCCGCTGGGTGATCACGGAGACGGTGTCGTGACTCACCTCGACGAAGCCCCCCTCCACGAACATCCGCCGCACCGCATCGCCGCCGACGCCCTGCTCGCCCACCACTCGCACCTCGCCGGCTCCCAGCCGGCCGATGAACGGCGTATGGCCCAAGGCCACGCCCCGCTCGCCGTCGAAGAGCGGCAGCACGACGGACCGGGCGTGCGTGTCGAGACTGGTGGTCTCGGGCGTCGTGATGACGCACCTGATCGAACCGGATTGTTTGGCGTCGGCCATGGATGTCGCTCGCGGGCGTTCGGGAAATGACTCAGGCCTTGGCAGCCATCTTCTTGGCCTGTTCCTCGGCCTGCTCGATCGGTCCGACGTACATGAACGCCTGCTCGGGCAGGTGGTCCCACTTGCCGTCGGCGATCTCCTCGAAGGAGCGGATCGTGTCTGCCAGGCTCGTGATCTCACCCGGCTTGCCGGTGAACACCTCGGCCACGAGGAACGGCTGCGAGAGGAACCGCTCCATCCGACGGGCCCGGTGCACCACGAGCTTGTCCTCTTCCGAGAGCTCGTCCACGCCGAGGATGGCGATGATGTCCTGGAGTTCGCGATACCGCTGGAGCGTCCGCTGCACGCGGCGGGCGATCTTGTAGTGCCGCTCGCCCACGTACTGCGGATCGAGGATGCGGCTCGACGAGGCGAGCGGATCCACCGCGGGATAGATGCCCTTCTCCGAGATCGACCGCTCCAGATAGAGGAAGGCGTCGAGGTTGCCGAACGCGGTGGCCGGAGCCGGGTCGGTCGGGTCGTCAGCCGGCACGTACACGGCCTGCACGCTCGTGATCGCTCCCTTCGACGTCGAGGTGATTCGCTCCTGAAGCGCGCCCATCTCCGTGGCCAGCGTCGGCTGATAGCCCACGGCGCTCGGCATGCGGCCCAGGAGGGCGCTCACCTCGCTGCCCGCCTGGGAGAAGCGGAAGATGTTGTCCACGAAGAGCAGCGTGTCGGCGCCGGTCGTGTCGCGGAAATACTCGGCCATGGTCAGAGCCGAAAGGGCCACGCGGAGACGTGCTCCCGGCGGCTCGTTCATCTGGCCGAACACCATGCAGGTCTGCTCGATGACGCTCCGGCCGGTGTCGCCGATCTTGGCCTCCTGCATCTCGAGCCAGAGGTCGGTGCCCTCTCGCGTCCGCTCGCCGACGCCGGCGAACACCGAGTAGCCGCCGTGCGCGCTTGCAATCCGCGCGATGAGCTCGGTGAGGATCACCGTCTTGCCGAGGCCGGCACCGCCGAAGAGGCCGGCCTTGCCGCCACGCACGAACGGCGTCAGCAGATCGATCACCTTGATGCCCGTCTCGAACAGCTCCGTCCGCGTGGAGAGGTCGGTCACCGGCGGCGGATCGCGGTGGATGGGCCACCGCTCCTTCGCCGCCACGTCGCCACGGTTGTCGATCGGCTCGCCGAGCAGGTTGAACACGCGACCGAGCGTCGCGGGCCCCACCGGCACGCTCACCGGCGACCCCGTATCGACGACCTCCTGGCCCCGCACGAGGCCGTCGGTACTGCCGAGGGCCACACAGCGGACCTTGCCGCCGCCGAGATGCTGCTGCACCTCGCCGACGAGGTGCAGACTCACGCCCTTGGTGCCGCTGTCGATTCGCACGGCGTTGTAGATCGCCGGGATCGAGCTCTCGGGAAATTCCACGTCGAACGTGGAGCCGATGACCTGGGTGATGCTGCCGTTTGCCATTTCAGTCGTTGCCTCTGCTGGAGTTGAGTGGTGAGGGTGTGCGTGTGGTTATTTGTTTTTGAGGGCCTCGACACCGCCGAGGATCTCCATGATCTCGCCCGTGATCTGCGACTGGCGGGCCCGGTTGTATTGCCGGGAGAGGTTCTTGATCAGGCCGCCCGCGTTCTCCGTGGCGGCTTTCATGGCGACCATGCGGGCCACCTGCTCGCTGACGGCCGCATCGAGGAAGCACTTGAACAGCCGCGAGAGGAAGCTCGCCGGCAGGATCTCCTCCAGGATGCTCTCCGCCGACGGATAGAAGTCGTAGTCGTTGGAGGCCAGATCACCCGCCTTCCCGGCGGCAGCCCCGCCCGCCTCGCCCACCGTCTCCGGCGGCTTGAGCGGAAGCAGCATCTCGGTGACGGCCTCCTGCTTCGCGATGCTGTGGAAGCGGGTGTAGACGACGTCGAGCCGGTCGATCTCGCCGGCGGCATAGGCCTGCAGGTAGGCCTGGCCGATCGGCGCGACCGCGGCGAAGTCGGGCTTGTCCTCGAACGTCGTATGCCGCTCGGCGATGTCGATGCCGCGGAACTTGAGGGCCGAGATGCCCCGCTTGCCCGACACCGTCACGTGCGATCCGACCTGCTCGCTCCGCCACTGGCCGAGGATCGCCACCGCCTGCCGCACGACGTTGGAGTTGTAGCCGCCGCAGAGGCCTCGGTTGCCCGTCAGCACGAGCACGGCCGACCGCTTCGTGGGCCGCACCTCGAGCAGCGGGTGGGCCACGGTCGTGCCCGACCCAGCGATGTTCTCGAGGATCTTCGCCAGCTGCTTCGTGTAGTCGCGGGCCGCCACCGAGCGGTCCATCGCCTTCTTGAAGCGGGCCGTGGCGATGAGCTCCATCGTCCGCGTGATCTTGCGGATGTTCCGCACCGACTTGCGGCGGCGATCGAGTGCCCGTGCCTTTGCCATGGTTCAACTGGTCTCGTTCAGGTCTGGTTGAGTGTCGCGAACAATCGCCCCGTCAGCGGCCGGCTCCGGCCATCTGCCGGGACTCGCCGGTCCCCTTCGCGGCCCGCTGCCGCTTGAACTCGGCGATGGCCGCCTCCAGCTGCCGCTCGCTCTCGGCGTCGAGCTCCTTCGACTGGTCGATCCGGGCCCGCAGCTCCGGCACCTGGTCGCGAACGAAGGTGAGGAAGCCCTTCTCCCAGTCGGCGACCTCGTCCCGCTTCACCTCGTCGAGGTGGCCGCGAGTGCCGGCGTAGATGCTGAGCACCTGATCGACCACGTCCATCGGCGCGAACTGCCCCTGCTTGAGCAGCTCCACCATCCGGTAGCCGCGATCGAGCCGCTGCTGCGTGGCCGCGTCGAGATCGGTGCCGAGCTGGGCAAAGGCCTCGAGCTCACGGAACGACGCCAGGTCGAGACGCAGGCCGCCGGCCACCTTCTTCATCGCCTTGGTCTGGGCGGCACCGCCCACGCGCGACACCGAGATGCCGGCGTTCATGGCGGGCCGCTGGCCGGCGAAGAACAGGTCGGGCTGGAGGTAGATCTGCCCGTCGGTGATCGAGATCACGTTCGTCGGAATGTAGGCCGACACCTCACCCTCGAGCGTCTCGATGATCGGCAGACTCGTGAGCGAACCGCCGCCGAGCTCCTTCGAGAGCTTGGCCGATCGCTCGAGGAGTCGGCTATGGGCGTAGAACACGTCGCCTGGATAGGCCTCGCGACCCGGCGGACGCCGCATCAGCAGCGACAGCTGCCGGTAGGCGGTGGCCTGCTTGGAGAGATCGTCGTACACGATCAGCGCGTGCTGACCGTTGTACATGAAGTGCTCGGCCATCGCCGTGCCCGAGTAGGGGGCGATGTACTGGAGCGGAGCCGCGGTGCTGGCACCCGACACGATCACCGTCGTGTAGTCCATCGCACCATGCTTGCGGAGCGTGTCGATCACCACGGCGACCGACGAGTCCTTCTGGCCCACGGCCACGTAGAAGCACTTCACGCCGCTGTTCTTCTGATTGATGATCGCGTCGATGCCGATCGCCGTCTTGCCGGTCTTGCGGTCGCCGATGATCAGCTCGCGTTGGCCGCGGCCGATCGGGGTCATCGCATCGACCGCCTTGATCCCGGTCTGCAGAGGCTCGCGAACCGGCTGCCGCTCGGCGATGCCCGGAGCGAGCGTCTCCACCGGACGGCGCTGGTCGGTCACCACCGGCCCCTTACCGTCGAGCGGATTGCCGAGCGGATCGAGCACGCGGCCGATCACGGCGTCGCCCACGGGCACGGACAGCAGCCGGCCGGTGCTCCGCACCTCGTCGCCTTCGGTGACCTTGAGATAGTCGCCGAGG
Source organism: Pirellulales bacterium (assembly GCA_044370205.1). Taxonomy (GTDB): domain Bacteria; phylum Planctomycetota; class Planctomycetia; order Pirellulales; family UBA1268; genus QWPN01. The sequence continues at coordinate 7,780 of JBILVW010000063.1, forward strand.
ATGATCACGCCGACCGAGTTCTCCTCGAGATTGAAGGCGAGACCGGTGATGCCGCCGGGGAATTCGACCATCTCGCCGGCCATCACGCCGGACAGGCCCCAGACCCGCGCAATGCCGTCGCCCACCTCGAGGACGCGGCCCACCTCGCGGACGTCGATACCCGACTCGAAGCGATCGATCTCCTCACGCAGAACTGAGGCGATCTCGTCCGTATTGAATTTCATGAATGCTCCTCTGCTTCAGCCGTTGCCCCAGCCGTACGAGGCTCGTGGCGACGGATTGGTCATAGACGGTGTCGGCGATCCGCACGACGAGGCCGCCGATCACGGATGGATCGACGACGAACGTGGCGGCAAGTTTCGTGGCCAGGGCCCGCTCCACCTCGCCCTGGATCCGCGCCTGTTCGGCGGCGTCGAGCGGAATGGCGGTGGTGAATGTGGCGGGCTTTCGTCCCTCGAGTTCGTCGGCCCGACGGACGGCCGCCGCCACGACATCACCGAGGATATCGAGCCGCTCGTGTCGGGCGAGCACGTGGAGGGCATGGGCGGTGGTGGGCTGCATGCGACCGGCGGCGATCCGGTCGATCATCGCGGCCTTCTGTTCGACGGCCACCTTCGGCGAGGCGAGCAGCTGCGCGGCTTTCGGCACCTTCGGGAGCACCTCCCGCACCAGCGCCGTGAGCTCGTCGAGCACCTCGCGGCGACAGCCGCGGCGATCGGCCGCCTCGATGATCGCCTGGGCATAGACCTTGGCGAGCCGTTCCACACCGATGTCGATGGGCGCGGCATCCCCCGCGGAGGCGGCCGGACCAGTATGTGAAGAGGTATGGTTCATCGTGGAATTGCGGCTGCGAAGGACCGTCAGTTGACGCTCGGCGAGGTAGAGATGCTGGAGACCGAGTCCCGCACGAGCCGGGCCTGGTCGTCCGGACCGAGCTTGGCCGACAGGAACTTGCCGGCCACCTGCACCGCCAACTCACCTGCCTTCTCGGCGATCTGCGAGAGGGCGTCGTCCTTGGCCAGTCCGATCTCGTGGCGAGCCCGGTTCTTCTCGTCTTCGGCGGCCTTGCGGGCCTCGGCCACGATCGACTGCCGAGTCGCATCGGAATCGCGGCGGGCCTCGTCGAGCATGCCGCGAACCTCATCGGCCGCCTCGGCCAGCCGGCGCTCGTAAGAGGCCAGAAGGCGACGGGCATCTTCGTTGGCAGCCTGCGTGGCGGCGATCGTGTCGGCGATGCCCTGCTCTCGCTTGTCGAGACCCTCCATGATCGGCTTCCAGGCGAACTTCGTGAGCAGCGCCATCAGGATGCCGAACACCGCGAAGGACCACAGTGCGAGGTCTTTCTGAAACCAGGCAGGGCTCTCGAAGGCCTGGGTCGAGGTACCGGCGGGCGGATTGTGGCCGATCTCGACGTGGTGCCCGTCACCATGCCCCTGATCATGCCCCTGATCGGCGGCCAACGCCGCGCCAGGAACAGCCGCGAAGCCGAGCGCGGCCACGCAGACGAGGAAGGCGAACAGACGACGGACTCGACGGGAAGACATCACGACACACTCTCCACTGGGACCACCTGGAACCATCGTCGCCGCACCAGGACCGCGGCCGGCGGCGCCGCACGCATGCGGACGACCGCCGACCGGCCCGGCAGACCGCACGGCCGCGAGGCCGCGCGGCAACCTGCGATCACTTCTGCGAGCAGATGAACAGCGCGTAGAAGGTGAAGCCTTCGATGAGGGCCGCGGCGATGATCATGGCCGTCTGGATGCTGCCCGACACCTCGGGCTGGCGGGCCATGCTCTCGTAGGCCGCCGAAGCCAGCCGGCTGATGCCGAACGCAGCGCCGATCACGACGAGGCCCACGCTGAAGGCGGGAGTGAGGTCGATGAGCGAGCGGCCGGCAACGGCCTCCTGGGCGCTGGCAACGTTGGCGCACAGCACCACGAGGGCGAGGGCGGCGAGCGTGGTGAGCGAACGGGCAGAGAAAAGGGAACGCACCATGACTGGATCAAGCTCCTGAACTTACGAGGGAAGGAATACGGGGTGCCGAACGGATGTCCGGAAAAACACGAATCGAACGAAGTCGGGGAATGCGAAGCGAGCAAGCCTAATGTTGGTGAACCGCCGCGCCAATGAAGAGCGCCGAGAGAAACGTGAAAATGTAGGCCTGCAGAAACGCGACGAAGAGTTCGAGCAGGCTGAACAGCGCTGAACTGACGACACTAATGCCCGTAACCGTCGCCCACATACCCATCGAATAGGTGGCGGCCGCCGAGATCAGCCCCATGATGCCGAGCAGCACGAGATGGCCGGCCACCATATTCGCGAGCAACCGGACGGCGAGAATCAGGTGCTTGATGCAGAGCCCCAGCATTTCGATCGCGAAGATCATCGGCTTGAGCAGGATCGCCAGCGGCAGCGGCAGATCCATCGACGGCACCTGATTGGCGAAAAAGCCCAGGAAGCCGAACTTCAGCATGCCGGCGATGACGACCGTGGCCATCGTGACGCCGGCCAAGGCGAGCGTCACCGAGAACGATGCGGTGGGCGAACCGGCCCACGGCACCATGCCGAGCAGGTTGCAACCGAGCACGAAGAAGAAGAGCGTGAGCAGGAGCGGCACGAACCGATCGCCGTCGTGGTGCGGCCGCGCCGCGTGGGCCGCATGGGCCGCCGCGGCGTGGCCGTGCGAGTCTCCGTGGGGCGCATGACCGTGCTCGTCATGGTCGTGGTGGTC
>JBILVW010000405.1:0-2921 GCA_044370205.1 Pirellulales bacterium
TGGAGCGTTCCCCCAAAAGCCCCCGGCGGAAGCCGGCGGGGTGACGCGTTGCGATCATCACCGGCGTGTTCGATCAAATGCCCGGATGGGGATGGTGAGCGTCATCCCACTCGCTGTCGCTCGGCCCGGTTTCGGCGCGATCCCTTCGGCTCATGCCTCTGGCATGCGGAGCAGATACGACGCCTCGATGGAATGCTCGGTCGCCCCGTCGAGCTTGCGGCTGCGGTAGAGGTGGAGCCGCTCGACGGGGATGTCGTCAATCGCAAGGGCGGACGTTTCGCTCAGAAATCTCGCCGTCCAGGCTCGCGGCACGGCGGGCGTGAACCGGGCGAGTGTGACATGCGGCACGTAAGGCCGCCGCTCGATCTCCAGGCCGCATGACACGAGCACCGCACCGATGGCCGTGTGCAGGGCGACGAGCGGCTCCGACTCATCGATACCCGCCCAGAGCACGCTTGGCCGGCCGCGCGGTGGAAACACGCCCGTGCCCCGGATTGCGATCGAAAAGGCGTCGTGCGTCACTCGCGCGAGCGCTTCCGGCAGGCCGGCACACGCGGCGTCCTCGATGTCACCCAGGAAGTGGAGCGTGAGATGCATCTGCACGGGCCGCACCGGTCGCACGCCCCGCGGCGGGTCGGCCACGAGTTGCCCGAGCCGCCAGCAGACGGGCTTCGGCAGATCGATCGCGACGAAGAGCCGTCGGGGCATGCTCGAAGCCAAAAAGGGGCCCTGCTCTTGTAACGCTCCACCAAAAGCCCCCGGCGGAAGCCGGCGGGATGACGCGTCACGATCATCATAGGCGCATTTGATCCAATGCCCGGATGGGGATGGCCGGCGTCATCCCACTCGCTTCCGCGAGGGGCTTGTGGAGCGGGTCCCGGGGCTTTCGGAGCGTTCCCCCAAAAGCCCCCGGCGGAAGCCGGCGGGGTGACGCGTGGCGTTCATCATCGGGCCGCAAAAGAGTCCTGACACCTTTCCTGCCCGCCGATTCCGACTAGGCTAGCTCCATGCGCACGATCGAAATCTACGACACTACGCTCCGTGACGGCAGCCAGGGGGAAGGCGTCAACTTCTCCCTCGAAGACAAACTCGCGATCACCCGCCGGCTCGACGAGGCGGGCGTCGATTACATCGAGGGGGGCTATCCGCTCTCGAATCCGAAAGATGCGCAGTATTTCGAGCGGGCTCGCGGCCTGAAGCTGCGGCACTCGAAGGTCTGCGCCTTCGGCATGACCCGTCGCCGTGGGATGGAGGCCGCCGCCGATCCCGGCATGAAGGCCCTGCTCGACGCCGGCACGAGCGTGGTCACGATCGTGGGCAAGACCTCGGCCTTCCACGTGAGCGAGGTGCTCGGCGTGTCCCGCGAGGAGAACCTCGCCATGATCGCCGATACGGTGGGCTACCTCACGCAGTCGGGCCGTGAGGTCTTCTACGACGCCGAGCACTTCTTCGACGGCTGGAAGCTCGACCGCGACTACTCCGCCGCCACGATCGTGGCCGCCGCCAAGGCCGGAGCGACTCGGATCGTCTGCTGCGACACCAACGGTGGCACGCTCCCTGATGAGATCGCCCGCATCCTGGGCGAGGCTACCGCGGCCCTGAAGGCAGCCGGCTGCGAGCGGCCGCTGGCGATCCACTGCCACAACGACTGCGATCTCGCGGTGGCCAATTCATTGGCCGCCGTCGACGCGGGCGCGGTGCAGGTGCAGGGCACGATCAACGGTATCGGCGAGCGGTGTGGCAACGCCGACCTGATCTCCGTCGTGGCGAACCTCGCCCTCAAGCTGCCCGGCTACCGCGTGCTGACGGGCGGTGCGGCCAACGGTTCGGGCGCGGCTCACCTCACGGAGCTGTCGCGGTTCGTCTACGAGACGGCCAACATGGGCTACCGGCCGGGACAGCCGTTCGTCGGCTCGAGCGCCTTTGCCCACAAAGGAGGCATGCACGTCCACGCCGTGGCCAAGGCGACGGAGTCGTACGAGCACATCCCGCCCGAGGCGGTGGGCAACTCGCGGCGGATCCTCGTCAGCGAGTTGTCCGGCCGGTCGAACATCGCCGCGATGGTCACGCGGCCCGACGTGAAGAACGACCGGGCGCTGCTCGACGCCGTGCTGGCCGAGGTCTGCCGGCTCGAGAACGAGGGCTGGCAGTTCGAGGCGGCGGGGGCGTCGTTTGATCTGCTCGTCGATCGGATCGCCGGCACGTTCACGCCCGCGTTCGTCCGCGACAGCTACAACATCGACGTGGAGAGTCGTGGCGAGGGCGACATCCGCACGCTGGCCACCGTGAAACTGCACGTGGCCGACGGGCTGCGGCACGAGGTTGCCGAAGGCGACGGCCCGGTCAACGCCCTCGACGCGGCGCTCCGCAAGGCGCTCGTGGCCTCGTATCCAGCCGTCGAGCGGATGCACCTGCTCGACTACAAGGTGCGGGTGATCAACGCCCAGGAGGGCACGGCCGCGAAGGTCCGCGTGTCGATCGAGAGCAGTGACGGCGAGCGGATGTGGGGCACCGTGGGCGTGAGCGAGAACGTGATCGAGGCGAGCTGGCTGGCGCTCGCCGACTCGTTCCATTATTTCCTCGGCCAGCGGTAGGGCCTGGCGCTGGGAAAGCGAGCCGACGACAAGGCGAAAAACTGGCTCGATTGCCTGCCGTCATTTTTCCGGTATAAATGACGGCATGGTATCGGAGCCGTCGTACCGCCGCCTGCTGGGGGTCCCGCGGGATCGGAGTTTTTTCCTGTTCGGGCTCCGCGGCGTGGGCAAAAGCACCTGGTCGCGGCAGGCGCTGCCCGATGCCCATCGTATCGACCTGCTCGACGAGGGCCTTTACCAGGCGTATCTCCGCGATCCTGGCCTGTTTGCCGGCGAGCTGCGGACGCTCCCTCGCAACGCGACGGTGATCGTGGACGAGATTCAGCG
>JBILVW010000064.1:0-10503 GCA_044370205.1 Pirellulales bacterium
CCACCTCTACGCCTGCCGGCTGGCCCACGGAAGCCCGCTGCCCTATCCGTGCGTCGGCCTTGTGGCCAGCGGCGGGCATACGTCGTTGTTTCACGTGCGGTCGCCGCTCGAGCTGGAGCGGCTCGGCGGCACGATCGACGACGCCGCCGGCGAGGCCTTCGACAAGGCGGCCAGTCTCCTCGGGTTGCCGTATCCGGGCGGCCCGGAGATCGAGAAGACGGCGCGGGACGGCAATCCGCGGGCCCACCGGCTGCCCCGGCCGCTCGTGGCGGATCGCGAGCGGCTCGACCTGAGCTTCAGTGGCCTGAAGACGGCGCTGCGGTATCTCGTGCGGCCACCTGGCGACTCGGCCGATACGCCTCCGCCCACGGGCCAGGCCCGGGCCGACCTGGCAGCCTCGTTTCAGCAGGCGGTCGTCGATTGCATTGTGGCGAAGCTCGAGATCGCCCTCGACCGCACTGGATGTCGGGCCGTCGCCATCGGAGGCGGCGTCGCCGCCAACACCGCGCTTCGCGAGGCAATCGAGGCGCTCGGCCGCCGCAGGGCCGCGGCCGTGTTCGTGCCACCGCGGTCGCTCTGCACCGACAACGCTGCCATGGGGGCGATCGCGTGGGAGCGGCTCGAGCGGGGCGAAAACGACGGCCTCCTACTCGACGTCACCCCCGGCACCGACCGGGCCGCGAGCAACCGCCGAGTGAGCTAAAAATTCGAGAACGACTCGAACTCGTCGTGGGGGCGATGCTCGAGGTTTACGAATCGCGTGTAGTCGTGCTGCCAGAGCAGTTTCACGTCGCCGATCGGGCCGTTTCGCTGCTTGGAGACGATGATCTCCGCCTGGCCCTTCACCCGCTCGCGATCTTCGTCGTTGGTCTGGTAATACTCCTCGCGGTGTACGAACATCACCACGTCGGCATCCTGCTCGATGGCACCCGACTCGCGGAGATGATTGAGCCGGGGGCGATTGTCCCGCGACGCTTCCGCCTGCCGGTTGAGCTGGGCGAGGCAGAGCACCGGCACGTCGAGCTCGCGGGACATCATCTTGAGCCGCCGGGCGATTCTCGCCACCTGCTCCTGCCGCGGGTCGCGAGGGTTGTCGGGCTCGATCAGCTGCAGGTAGTCGATCACGATCAAGGAAAGACCCTGCCGCCGCTTGAGCCGTCGGGCCACGGCTGCGATCTCCGTGAGCGTGCGGCCGGGCGTGTCGTCGATGTAGAGCGGCGAGGTGCCGATTTCCGACGACTTCTGCACGAGCCGCCGTCGATCCTCCTGGGAGATCGTGCCGTTGCGAAGCCGGTGGCCGTTGACCTGAGCGGCGGAGCAGAGGAGGCGGTCGGCCAGTTCCAGGCTTGCCATTTCCAGGCTCACGAAAAGCACGGCCTGCCGCAGGTTGATCGCCACGTTTTCTGCGATGTTCATCGCGAAGGCGGTTTTCCCCATGCTGGGCCGGGCCGCGAGAATGATCAGCTCGGAGTTGTGCAGGCCGCCGCAGAGCGTGTCGAGCTCGGTGAAGCCGGTCTCCACACCGCCGATGGTGTGCTCGTGCTTCATCCGCGCATCCATGCGGACCATCACCTCTTCGAGCACCGACTGGATCGGCTGGGCCTCGGCCGAGCTGCGGCGCTCCAGGATCGAGAAGATCCGTTCCTCCGCCCTGGCCAGCAGCTGCCGCGGCTCGTCGCCGCCGTCGTAGGCATCGCGGAGGATTTCAGTGCCCGCGTCGATCAGCGAACGGAGCAGGGCCTTGTCGCGAACGATCTGGGCGTAGTGGGCGGCATGGGCGGCATGCGGCACGGCCTCCACGACCTCGGCGAGCATCGCCGCCCCGCCGATCCGGTCGAGGTCGCCCTTGGTGCGAAGCCGCTCCAGCACGATCGTGACGTCGATCCGCTTGCCGGAGTCATGGAGCTCGAGCAGATGCTGGTAGAGAATCTGGAACGACTCGTCGGAGAAATCGTCCGGCCGCACGAGCAACGCGATGTCGTCACAGGCATCCGGCTTGAGCAGGATGCTGCCGAGCACGGCTCGTTCGGCATCGACGTTGGCGGGCCGGTCGCGATCGACGAGCACGGCGGCGGCCGGCTGGGATTCCCTGTCACGCCGGCCTCGACGGCCGCCTTCGCGAGCTGAGCCCTCACGGGATGCGACCATGATTGCCTGCCTCCCTGCCGTGCGCGGGGCCACGAAAGGCCCTCATGCCGCTCGCCTCTGACCTGCAATGAGCGAGGCCGCACCTGGGCGGCCTCGCCGATGAACGTCTACTTCGTCGCAGCGTCGCTGCTGCTCGGCACCACCCACACCTTCAGGTCGCCCTCGACGTCGGGGCCGAGCTTCACCTTGACCGTGTAGAGCCCCACTTCCTTGAGCGGGCCCTGCAGGATGATCTGCTCGGGCGACACCATCAGGTCCTGTTGCTTGAGCGAACGGGAGATTTCGGGGGCCCCGACGGAGCCGTAGAGATGCCCCTCGTCGTTGGCGTTCGCCTCGATCGTCACGCTCGTGCGGACGAGCTCTGCGAGCAGTGCACGCAGGCCGGCGAGCCGCTCGCGGGCGATTTCATCCAGCTTCGCGCGATGCTTCTCCACCATCCGCTTGTGGTGGTCGGTGGCGAGCGTCGCGAGACCCTGGGGCAGCAGGTAGTTGTAGGCGTAGCCCCGCTTCACCTCGACCACCTCGCCTTGCTTTCCGAGGTGTTCGACATTGTGAATGAGCAGAAGCTCGATGCCGCCACGCTTGCCCTTGGGAAGGCTGCGTTTGCCGGCGACTGCGAAACGAGGCGGTGCTGAGACGGCCATGGATCAGGATCCTCCGAAAGAGTCAGAAAGGGATGTCGTCGTCGGCACCGACCGGCCCACCGGACGATCCGGGGCCATCACCATAGTCGCCGCCATCTTGATTGAAGTCGTCGCCCGCAGGGGGGGCGTTCCGGCCCGCGGCCACCCGCGGCTTCGCAGCCCGGCCGCCTTCTCCGCCGCCGGAGCGAGAGCCGAGGAGTTGCATTCTTTCACCGACCACGCGGAGCTTGGAGTTCTTCTTGCCTTCTTTTTCCCACGTGTCAAGTTTGAGACGGCCCTCGATCATCAGCGGCGAGCCCTTGGTCACATACTCGCCGGCGATCTCGGCCGTGCGGCCCCAGAGCGTGACATCGACAAACGTCGTCTCCTCGATCCACTCACCCGTCGCCGACTTCCGGCGATCGTTGACCGCCAGGCCGATGTCGGTGACCGCCGTGCCATTGGCGATGTAGCGCAGTTCGGGGTCGCGGGTGACATTACCCAGCAGGATCACGCGGTTGAAGCTAGCCATGACAAAAACTCCTTCTCATTGCCGGAACTGAACTCCCGTACACTTCCGGCACTGTACCCCCTGCGGTCGGAGGGTGCAAGGGGTGGATTCCTCAGGTCGCTGCGGCCGGACGGACGGGGGCCGCAGGGGTGGCCGCCGCGGGACGCCGCTGGGCCGTGTCGCCGGCCAATGCATGCTGCACGAGCGCATCGGCGATTCGGTCATCGACCTTCAGCACGAGTTTGCGGAGGATGTCTTCCGAGATGTCGCACTGCCGCTCGAGTTGGACGAGGTTCGGCCCCGGCATCTTGAAGTAGGTCAGCCAGTACACGCCTTTTTTGTGCCCCTTGATCGGGTAGGCGAGCTTTCGCTCGTCCCAAAGCCGCGAGGCGAGAACGGTGCCGCCGAACTGCTGAAGCAGGTCGGTCACCTGCTGGGCCCCGGGTCGCGGGAATACTTGCCCGCGTCGAGAATGAACATGCCTTCGTAGACCGACATGAAATCGCGCTCCTCTGAATTGCTCGGGGTTGTGGCTCGTAGTTTACATCAAGTCAGTTGTATCGGTTCATGGTCGCCTGGATACCGACGGCGACCCAGTCCTCGGCGGCATCCGCAGCCCGCTCGACGACCGGGGCCATGGCTTCACGTTCCGACCGGGAAAACCGGCCGAGCACGAAGTCGGCCGGCTTCCAGCCCGACGGCACCGGGCCGATCCCGACCCGCAACCGGGGCACGTCCTGGCTGCCGAGCCGGCGGAGGATGTCGGCGAGGCCATTTTGGCCGCCGGCCGAGCCGCTCGGACGCATGCGGATCGTGCCGCTGCCCAGGTTGAAGTCGTCACAGATCACCAGAATGTCGGAGTCTTGGATTTTGAAGAAGTCTCGGGCCGCCAGCACGCTCGATCCGCTCAAGTTCATCCATGTCAGAGGCCAGAGCAGCAGCACCGGGCAGCCGCGAATCACCGCCTGTGCCGTATCGCCTTGAAACCGCTGTCGTCGCGAGGGGGCACCGGCGCGGCGAGCCAGAACTTCCAGCGCGTCGAACCCGACGTTGTGCCGGGTGCCTTCGTAGGCGGAGCCCGGGTTGCCCAATCCCACCAGCAGTTTCACGTTTCTCGACGGGAAGGAACCCGATCCATCTCAGGCGGCGACCGCGAGGATCGCGGGCCACCGGCCGGTCAGGCCTTCTCCGCTTCGGCCTCTCCTTCCTCGGCCGCCTTGCGACCGATGATTTCGGGTTCCGCAGAGCCGGCCGCACCAGCCTCCTCCGCCTTCTTCGTCGGCAGCATGCACGTGACGACGGTGTCGTCGCCATCGATCAGCGGCTTGGCGCCCTTGGGAAGCTGAAGATCGTGCACCTTGATCGAGTGTCCGACCTCGAGGTGCCCGACCTGGGCATGGATATGATCCGGGATCGCGTCGGCCGTGCACTCGAGTTCGATCTCGTGGAGCACGAGGTTGAGAACGCCACCGGCACGCTGGCCCGGGCACTCGCCCTTGAGATCGATCGGCACCTTGACCTTCACGCGGTCGGACTTGCTGACCCGCAGCAGGTCGATGTGGATCGGGTTGGAGCCCATCGCGTCCCATTGGAGTTCGCGGATGATCGCGCCTTCCTTCAGGGCACCGGTCAGTTCGACGAATCGGCTGCCGTGACGGACGACGGCCTCCACGGCCTCGCGTTTGGCGGCCAGTTCGACGCACTTCCCGCCGTGTCCGTAGAGGATGGCGGGCACCATTCCGGTGCGGCGGAGCCGACGGCTCTCACGGCTGCCACCGGACGTGCGGGCAATGACTTCGAGTGTGTCGCTCATGAAAACTCCTTCAAAATTCGAGCCCCTTATTCTGCCCGCCGTTGCCGAACACGCAAGCCGAGCACGGGAAACCCCGGAAAAACAGAGGAGCGAGTGGGGCGCCACCGGCCCCCCGGGCATAGAAGCCCCCATGCGCAAGCAGGGGGATCAATGGGGCCACCACCCCGAACATCCCCCGGCTTGCGCCTGGGGGCTTGTATGAAAAGCCGATCCCCCGGCTTGCGCCTGGGGGCTTGTATAAAAAGCCGATCCCCCGGCTTGCGCCTGGGGGCTTGTATGTGGAAGCTCGCCATGCCCACGTGGCGGAACTACTGAAACATCATGCTCACCGATTCGTTGCGGTGAATCCGCTTGATCGCCTGGCCGAGGAGGCTGGCGACGGAGAGCACGGTGATGTTGGGCAGCATCTTGCCGGGCGTGAGCGGGATCGAATCGGTGATGATGATGTTCTTGAAGGGGGCCTGCTTGAGCCGCTCGATCGCGGGCCCCACGAGCAGGCCGTGGGTCGCGGCCGCATAGATCGCCTTGGCCCCATTCTTGTGGAGCACGTCGGCGGCCCCGCAGATCGAGCCCGCCGTGCTGATCATGTCGTCGAACAGCACGGCCGTTTTTCCCTCGACGCTCGCCCCGATGATGTTGGTGCTCTTGATCGTGTCGGCGGAGAGCCGCCGCTTGTCGATGATCGCCAGCGGGGCGCCGATCCGATTGGCATGGCCCACCGCCCGCTTGATGCCCCCCTCGTCGGCACTCACCACCACGAGATCCTCCTTCGGGATGTCGAGCGAGTGCAGGTGGTTGTTGAGCACCGGGGCCGCGTAGAGGTGGTCCACCGGCACGTCGAAGAAGCCCTGGATCTGGGCGGCATGGAGGTCCATCGCGAGCACGCGGTCGGCACCGGCTCGCGTGATCAGATTGGCGACGAGTTTGGCGGTGATCGGCACGCGGCCGGAATCCTTGCGGTCCTGCCGGGCATAGCCGAAGTAGGGGATCACCGCCGTGATGCGGAAGGAACTCGCCCGCTTGAAGCTGTCGATCATCACGAGCAGCTCCATGATGTGCTCGTTGACCGGCGGGCTCGTGGGCTGAACGATGAACACGTCGCGGCCGCGGACGTCCTCGTCGATCTTGCAGGAGATCTCGCCGTCGGGGAATCGCCCCAGCGAGATCTTGCCCATCGGCAGGTTGAGATAGCGGCAGATGTCCTGCGTCAGCGCCGGATTGGCCGGGCCGCTGAAGATCTTCAGGTCGTTCATGGGATCGCTCGAGAGGCGACGGGAGGGCTGCGGAAACCCGCGGCCCAGAGCAAACACTGTGACCGCGCAGGCTGGCTGCTTCAAGGCGGCTGCCTGCGACAGGGGGCGGAACGGTATCCTGAACCGAGTTTCCATGCTCTCACCTCTCGCCCAGGAGCCGTTCCATGTCGTCTCATACGCTCCAGCTGATTTCCTCGCACCGGGCCGCCTCGTTTGCCGCGGCCGACCGCGTCGATGTGGCGGCCGGCAAGCTGGCCGTGCGGACGCGGAGGCTCGCCGGCGGCGTCCGCGACGGCGTGCTGCTGGTGGAGCTCGTGGCGGGCACGACAAAGGTGTTCGTGCTGCCCGACCGGGGCCTCGGGATCTGGAAGATCATGGCCGACGGCTGCGAGCTCGGCTGGCAGTCGCCGGTGCACGGCCCGGCGCACCCGCGGTTCGTGCCGCTCGGCGAGCCCTCGGGCATCGGTTGGCTCGACGGCTTCGACGAGCTCGTGGCCCGCTGCGGCTTGGTGAGCAACGGGGCACCTGACTTCGATCCATCCGGCCGCCTCCGGCATCCGCTTCACGGCCGGATCGCCAACCTGCCGGCCCATCATCTGGACGTCACGCTCGACGAGGCGGCGGGCACGATCACGCTGACGGGTGCGGTGGACGAGACTCGATTCCTCGTGCATGCCCTGCGGCTGACGACGTCGCTCACGCTCCATGCCGACCGGCCGCGGGTGGCCTGGACCGACACGGTGAAGAACCTCTCCGACCGGCCCGCGACGATGCAGCTGCTCTATCACGTGAACTTCGGTCCCCCGCTACTCGGGCCGGGAGCCGAGCTGGTCGCCGCGATCGAGGAGCTCGCTCCGCGGGATGCGGCTGCCGCGCCGGATGCGGCGTCGTGGAATCGCTATGCAGGCCCCCGGGCCGGCAAAGGGGAGCAGGTGCACTTCGCCCGGGTGCGGCCCGATGCCCGCGGCATGGCGACGGCCCTGCTCGTGGGGCCGGATCACCACAATGCCGCCGCCTTCTCCTGGAAGGCCGACACGCTGCCCTGCTTCACGCTCTGGAAGAACGAAGGGGGCCTTGCCGACGGCTACGTGACGGGCCTGGAGCCGGGCACGAATTACCCGAATGCCCGGTCGTTCGAGGAGTCGCAGGGCCGCGTGGTGCCGCTCGCCCCGGGAGCGAGCATCCGCTTCGATCTCGCGATCGAGCACCTGCACGGGGAGGCGATCGCCGCGGAGCGGGGGAGGATCGAGGCGCTGGCGGGGGCACCGCCTACGGTTCACGCGAACCCGAAGTCGGGGTGGAGCGCGGTTTGATCCCCCTGCTTGCGCATGGGGGCTTTTATGCGCCAGCGCCGGCTCTTCCCCATACAAGTCCCCAGGCGCGAGCCGGGGGATGACCTTCTCATACAAGCCCCCAGGCGCAAGCCGGGGGATTCAGCCCGCGGGAGCCAGGGATGTTCCCGCGGGCGTGAAATCGAGTGGAGGCGGCGGGAGTCGAACCCGCGTCCCGAGATGTTTCAGCACAGACGTCTACGTGTGTATCCGGTCGATTTGAGTCTCGTTCGCGCGTCCCCGGCCGGCAGGGTGCGTCGCGAACCAGCCCGGAACTTTTTTAGCCCCTGCCGTACCAGGCGGTGAACCGGGGCGAGTCGGATTTGGCGACCGATTGGGAGGCCCTTCCGACTGGGGCCATCGCTCGGGGTTGCTTAGTTAAGCAGCCAGAGAAAACTGAGCTTCGGCAATTGAAGCTTGGTCGACTTTTAACGTGGCCAGCCGACCAACCACGGCACGCAATCTGAACCTCTTGCCATCCGGTCGAAACCGGTACGCCCCCTGTTGGGTTGTCGATCAAAACCGTCCCTCCGGCGACACGGTGGCCACGCGGCCGTCCGTCAACCGTCCCCGGAGGACTTTGGCATTGTACGAAACCTCAAGGGCTGTATCGGTCGTGCCGAAGCCGGGCCTGAAATTCCGCTCCGAAAGCAGTGTCCAGACCGGCTGCGACACCTGTGGCCGGGAATACTTGTCCGTCGCGGAAGCCGTTTCCGCCCCCTCTTCCGGCCCCGAAACATTGACGCCCTTCCCATGGCAGCCGTACTCTCCATCAAGCCTTTCCGGGGGGCTCTTCGCCCGGTTCGCCACCTTCCTGGTGCCTCGTCCATGTCCGCTCCGCGTCGCGTGATTCGGTCGGTGCTGCAGGTTGCCGCCGCCGGCCTTTTCCTGTGTCTTGGTCACGATGCCGCCCTCGCCCAGGAGTGGGCCAAGAAGATGTTCACGGTGACGAGCCACAATTTCGGCACCGTCGCCAAGGGCTCGAAGACCGAATACCGGTTCGTGTTCCGCAACCTCTACAAGGAAGATCTGCACGTCGTCGGCGTGCGGACCAGCTGCGGCTGCACGTCGCCGGAGGTCACGAAGCGCGACCTCAAGACCCACGACACGAGCGAGATCGTCGCCAAGTTCAACACCCGGACCTTCCTCGGCCAGCATGGGGCCACGCTGACCGTCACGTTCGACAAGCCGTTCTACGCGGAGGTGCAGCTGCGCGTGGCGGGCAACATCCGCGGCGACGTCACGTTCGATCCGCCGTTCGTTGATCTCGGCAACGTCGATCTCGGCAAGGGCACGGAGCGAACGATCCGCGTGACGCGGGTCGGCAGTTCGCCATGGGAGATCAAGGATGTCCGCAGTGCCAGCGCCAACTTCGAGGTCGCGCTGTCGAAGCCGACCGTGGGCGCCGCCCAGACCACCTACGATCTGACGATGCGGCTCAAGCCCGACGCGCCCGCCGGCTATGTGAAGGGGCAGTTGATCCTGGTCACGAACGACCCGCGGGCCACGCAGATCCCGATGGACGTCGAGGGGCGGGTGGTCGCCGAGGTCACCGTCAGTCCGCAGCTGCTTTCGCTGGGGGCCGTGGCGCCCGGAGGATCGGTCACCAAGAACGTCGTCGTGCGGGCCAATCGGCCGTTCTGCGTGACGGCCATCTCCTGCCCGGACGGCTGCCTGTCGTGCGAGCCGAAGTCGACGCCGGCCACGGTGCACATCCTCCCGGTCACGTTCACGGCCGGCACCGCCGCCGGCAAGGTGGAGCGGCAACTGAAGATCGCGACGGACCTCGGCGAGGGGGCGGTGCCCACGGTGACGGTGCAGGCCGTCGTCGAGGCCGCCGAGCCCGCGGCCACGCAGACCTCGGCGTTGCCGAACGCCGGTCGGTCGGCCGCGCGGTGAGCGTCACCCGCGGGCGGTGATCGGCACGTAGTCGCGGGGTGACGGGCCGACGTAGGCCGAGAGCGGCCGGATCAGGCGGTTGTCGCCGATCTGCTCGATGCAGTGCGCCGTCCAGCCGCTCATCCGTGCCACCACGAAGATCGGCGTGAACACCTTCACGGGCAGGCCGAGCGCGTGGTAGACCCGCGCGGCCGGCCAATCGAGGTTCGGCTTGAGCCGCTTGCGGTCGAGCATCATCGTCTCCACCCGCGCGGCGAGTTCCTCGAGCCGTTCGCCGTCGGTGCCGCGCACCATCTCCCGGCACAGCCGGCCGAGCAGCTTCGCCCGCACGTCGCCGTCCTTGTAGACGCGGTGCCCGAAGCCCATCACCACCCGCTTGGCGGCGAACTCTTCCTCCAGCCAGGGCTCGACCCGCTCCGGGGAACCGATCGCACCGAGCACCTCGAGCACCTTCTCGTTGGCGCCGCCGTGGAGCGGGCCCTTCAGGGCGCCGATCGCCGCGGTGATCGCGGAGTGCATGTCGGATCCGGTGGAGACGACCGTGCGGGCGGCGAAGGTGGAGGCGTTGAACTCGTGCTCGGCGTAGAAGACGAGCGTGGCGCCGAAGGCCGCCACGGCCGCGGCCGCCGGTGGCCGGCCGGTGAGCCGTTCGAGTAGGGCGGCGGCCAGCGGCCGCGCGGGCCAGGGCGCGATCGGCCGGCCGGCGGTGAGATCCATCCAGGCGGCCAGGATCGCGGGCGTCTGGCCGAGGAGCCGCTCGGCCTGGGCGAGCAGCGCCGGCCGCGGACCGGGGAGGTCGTCCTGCTCGACCATTCCCAGCATGCTGATGCCCGTCCGCAACGCATCCATCGGCGCGGCCTGCGGGTTGGCAGCCGCGAGTCGAGACAGGGCGTCGAGAACCGCGGGGTCGAGGGTCCGGGCCGCG
>JBILVW010000407.1:0-2898 GCA_044370205.1 Pirellulales bacterium
ACTCCGTCGCCACCATCATCGACACGTGGCAGCGGGGGACGTACGGCAAGACGAACATCGAACAGGTGCGGGTGCCGTACGCGAGCCATCGCAGCACGCTTGTGACGGCGGCATTCGGTCAACTCGCCTGGTTCGACTCGAAACGATCGGTCCAGTAAGGTGTCGCAGTCGGCGGCCGCCACCGCCAGCCTTGCGTAACGGCAGGCAGACCCCTACCCTGCGGGGCGATATCACGCCGGCCTGGAGTCCTGACGGGAAATTCGTGGTATTTTGCGGGCAGTCGAAAAGCACCGGGCAATATGAGTTGTTCACCATCAATCGTGCCACCAGGAAGCGGACGCAGCTCACGCATTCGGCCCCGGGGACGAACCATATCTCGGCTGCATGGTCCGTCTTGCCAACAGTCGGGCTGTCGTCTGCATGACGGCGTCGATGGCCTCGTTACGCCATGCCCTACGCCCAGACACACCCACATCCCCGGCTCCAGGCGTTTGTCGCCAGCCTGACGTCCCTCGTCAACCGCAAGGCGGATGAGGCGACGACACTGGCCGAAGGTGGAGCGCTCTTGCGCGATCTGGTGAGTCATGACGACTGGCTGCCCGACTCGCAAGCCCTGTCGGACAGTCGTCACTACCAGCAGTTTCTCCTGTACGCCGATCCGCAGCATCGGTTTTCTGTCGTCAGTTTTGTCTGGGGGCCGGGACAGGCAACCCCGATCCACGATCACACCGTCTGGGGCATCGTGGGCATGTTGCGCGGCCAGGAAAGGGCCCAGCGCTACGTCCGCGACAACGAGGGCCGATACGTCGAGTCCGGTCCGGCTGAGACGTTGCTGCCTGGGCAGATCGACCTCGTGTCGCCGGCCGTCGGCGATGTCCACAAGGTCTGGAACGGCCTTTCCGACCGGACCTCGATCAGTATTCACGTCTATGGGGCCGACATCGGCACGGTGAGCCGGAGCGTGTTCGGGTCGGACGGCAGCCGGAAGCCGTTCGTGTCGGGGTACAGCAACTCGATGCCTGATTGGCAGGCCCCCGCAGGGCACGCGGTGACGACCGTCGCCGAGGTGCTCGAGGCTTTGCGCACACGGCGGGAGATCGCCTTGCTCGACGTGCGTGAGGAGGATCCCTACGCCCAGGGCCACCCGCTGTTCGCCGTCAATCTTCCACTGGGTCGACTGGAGGCGGATGCCTTCACCCGCATCCCGCGGCGTGATTCCCAGATCGTGATCTACGACGACGGCGAAGGCCTGGCCAGTCCGGCCGCCGAGCGGCTGCAGAAGCTGGGCTACACGCGCGTGTCGCTTCTCGAGGGCGGGTTGCAGGGGTGGTGCGACGCCGGCGCGGAGCTGTTCCGGGATGTGAACTCCCCCAGCAAGGCCTTCGGCGAGCTACTCGAGTCGATCCGACACACGCCGTCACTCTCGGCACCCGACGTCAAGGCCCTCATCGACGGCGGGGCGGACCTCGTCGTGCTCGACGTGCGGTGCCCCGACGAGTACCGGACGATGAACATCCCGACCAGCGTCAATGTCCCCGGTGCGGAAATCGTCTTGCGCGCTCGGGCGCTGGCGCCCAGCGCGAAGACTCGCATCATCGTGAACTGCGCGGGTCGCACGCGGTCGTTCCTCGGCGCCCAGTCGCTGATCAACGCGGGGTTTCCCCACCAGGTGGCCGCCTTGCGGAACGGCACGATCGGCTGGCTGTTGGCAGGCCAGCAGCTCGAGACGGGTGCCGATCGGCGATACACGGACGTCAGCCCGGAGCAGCTCAGGCAGGCCCAGGCCGAGGCGCGAGCGGTGGCCGATCGTGCCGGCGTGCGTCGCATGCCCCGGGCGGAACTGGCAGCGTGGCTCGTGAACACCGCCCGGACGATCTATCGATGCGACGTTCGCACCCCTGAAGAGTACGAGGCAGGCCACCTACCCGGCAGTCTGTGCACGCCCGGCGGGCAGTTGGTGCAGGAGATCGATCACACGGCGGCCGTTCGGGGCGCGTGCCTCCTGCTGATCGATCCGCTGGGTGTTCGCGCCGACATGAGCGGCTCGTGGCTCGCGCAGATGGGCTGGGAGGTGTACGTGGTGGACGGCATCGACGCGGCCGACCTCGGCGAGACCGGGCCCGAGCGCAGGCAGCATCCGCCGGTCGAGGGGCGCGCCGTCGAGGTTCCCCAGCTGCGCGAGTGGCTGGCGGGAGGGGGCGACACGTGGGTGATCGACCTGGGCACAGCCAAGCAGTTCCTCGAGGGACACATTCCCGAAGCCCTCTGGCTCCTGCGTTCAACACTCGCGTTCGACCTCCGCCAGGCGCTGGCCTGGAGAACGGGTGCGCCGCGGCGTTGCGTGCTCACGTGTGCCGACGGCGTGGCCAGCTCCTACGCCGAGGCAGACCTGATGGAGGCACTGCGGGTCAGCGGCGTGCCCGCTTCAGTGCATCGGCTGGCTGGCGGCAATGCCGCTTGGGCCGCCGCCGGGGCAGAGGTGCACGTGGGCACCCAGGGCCTGGTGGCCCAGCGGATCGACCGCTACCGTCGCCCGTACGAAGGCACAGGAAACCCCGCGGTCGCCATGCAGGCGTACCTCGATTGGGAGTATGGCCTCGTCGACCAGCTGCGTCGCGACGGCACGCACCACTTCAGCGTGATGTGAACGAAACGAAAGGTCGGCCAACGGCACGTCGGCACGCAAGGCGACGTCGCCGAGTCTTGGGCGCGTGACAGGCGGTGGTTCGACGTGACTACTACTTCGACGAGGCGATGAACGTGACGGTGGACTTCCTGCAGGCCACTGGCAAACCGGGCATGGCCGTGCCGGCGCCGGCGAACGCCATCGCCCCGGGCCGGCAGAGCGCCGAGGTGCTGCGGCCCGCAGTGCCGACGCCGTAGGGCGTTGACACTTCC
>JBILVW010000408.1:0-2893 GCA_044370205.1 Pirellulales bacterium
CAATGCCCGCTCGCTTCTGGATCATTCTCGCGCTGTCGATCTTGGCCGAGATCGCCGTATTGTTGGCAAAACCGACCGGCCAGAAGCCCACGTCGTCCGCGCCGTGGCGGGCCTTTGCGTAGTATTTCGCGACGCATGGCAGCGGGCCGGAGACGTCACAAGAGCTGCGAGGCACCGTCCAGTGCGTCGAAGGGCAGGTGGCGTTTAATCACGACGGCAAGGCGATCGAACTGCATCCCGGCGAGATGCTGCACCTCTGCCCACAGGTCGAAGAGGCCGGTCAACGGACGCCAGGATCGAGTTCACTTCTTGGCGGCGGGCTTCGTCTTATCCTGCTTGGGCTTCTTGTTTTTCTTGTCGTTCTTCTGCGAATTGTTTCCCTTGCCCATGCTCTAGGCTCCTGCGTGTGGGTTGCTGGCTGGTTTTCCTGGCCGGATCACTGCGAAGCCGGCCCACTGTTTAATCGGCACAATCGCCGCTCATGTTGAGTTCTGCAGCCGACGACCCCCGTTCGGCGAGCGATGCAGCACGGGTGAGCACGATCGCAAAGGGAACGCGGGCCAACAGGCCGAAGCCGGCGTGCCGGCCGAGCCTTTCCCGGCTCGTGGCTGGACTGGTGAGTCCACACAGAAAGCGAGCCAGTTGCCGGGGCGTGGAGAGCGAAGGCCGATTTTCGGCGACCAGGCCCTCGATGGCCGCGGCCTGCGCGGCGGTGATCTCGGGCGCAGTGGAGACGGGGAGCTCACGCGAGGCGGTGCCGGATTTGGAGGACTCCGGCAGAGAATCCTCGCAACTCGTGCAGCTGCCGCACCGCACTCGAGCCGCCTCGCTCCCCCGCGAGTCGACGTGCTCGCCGAAGTACCGCAGCAGCCTGTGGGTGAGGCAGTCAGGCTCCGCTGCGAAGTCGAGCACTGCCTGCAGTCGCTCGAGATCGCGGGCTTCGCGGACAGCAAACAATTCCTGCATCGATTGAGAAAGCGAGTCGAGATCCAGCTGGCCCCGGCCATCTCGCTGCATGCCACCGG
Source organism: Pirellulales bacterium (assembly GCA_044370205.1). Classification (GTDB taxonomy): domain Bacteria; phylum Planctomycetota; class Planctomycetia; order Pirellulales; family UBA1268; genus QWPN01. The sequence continues at coordinate 1,026 of JBILVW010000408.1, forward strand.
TCAAACGGAAACGCTGACGGCTGCCACTGGGCTTGAGCTCGATGCTGCCGGAATCGGAAAGCCAGCCGAGTGCCTTCACGATGCGATCGCGCGGTTCGGCTAATTCGGCCGCGGCGATGTCGGGATCGATCGTGGTCCACTTCGTGCCGCGTTTGCCACAGTGCAGCAGCTTCCGCAGGAAGATCTGCCGCTCGGGAGTGTGGCTGGCCATGACGGTCGATTCGGGCTCGAGCAACCGAAACTGATACGTGGCATAGAACGATCCCAGAGGCCGGAGGACTCCGGCCAGTTCCAGGTGAGTGAGCACCGTTTCGATCACCAGCGGGCGGATGTCGGTGGACTGCGCAAGCTCGTAGAGCGAGATGTCGAATTCGTCTGGCCGTTGCTCGGATCGCCGACCGGCTTGGGAGGCCGCCGGCGAGAGGATCTGGGCGAGCAGCTGCCGAATCGCCTCCGGCGTGGGAGTGTCGCCGTAGGTGAAATTTTCGAGCACGATTCGATCGTCGGCGCAGGCCAAGAGTTCGCAGACGGAGGGCCGGCCGTCGCGGCCCGCGCGGCCTGTTTCTTGCGCGTAGTTTTCCAGGGTCTTCGGCAGGTTGTAGTGATAGACCGCGCGGATGTCGGCCTTGTCGATGCCCATGCCGAAGGCGATCGTGGCGACGATCGTATCGGCACGGCCATTCATGAAGGCATCCTGTGCCGCATGCCGTTGCTCGTCCGGCAGGCCGGCGTGGTAGGCGAGAGCATCGAGACCGTTTTTCTGCAGATGATTCGCCACCTCCTCCGCCGTCTTCTGCAGCGTCACGTAGACGATCGCCGCCCCTTGTCGCTTTTGAAGCCGACTCGTGAGCAGCCCGAGGCGATCGTTGTCGGCGCAGGGGGTGACACGGTAGGCGAGGTTTGGCCGCAGGAACGAGGTCTGCGCATGATCGGCCTCGTCGATGCCAAACGCCCGGCGGATATCGGCCGCGACCGCGGGCGTCGCCGTGGCCGTCAGTGCCAAAACCGGGTTGATACCGAGTTCCTTGGCCACATGCGCCAACCGCAGATACTCCGGCCGGAAGTTGTGTCCCCATTCCGAAATGCAGTGGGCCTCGTCCACCGCCATCATCGCCACCCTGGATCGCGAAAGCCTCGCAACGAATTGCTCGTTTGTCAGTCGCTCCGGGGCGATGTAGAGCAGTTTCAGCCTGCCGTCGCGGATGCGTTCATAGACGCCCGCCGTCTCGGCCGGGGTGAGCGAAGAATCCAGCCGCGCCGCCGCGATGCCTCGGGACTCGAGCGCCTCGACCTGATCCTTCATCAGGGCGATCAATGGCGAGATGACGACCGTCAGTCCGTCCATCAGGAGGCTGGGCAGCTGGTAGCAGAGCGACTTGCCGGCGCCGGTGGGAAAGAGCGCAAGCGCGCTTCTGCCGGCCAGCAGCGACTTGATCACCTGCTCTTGTCCGGCCCGGAATGATGCATGGCCGAAGGAGTCTCGGAGAGTGTCTTGGAGAATGGCCTGTAGGTCGTCGTGCATGGGAACGGTGTCCGTAAGCGGAGAAGGGCAAAAGTATACGGGCGTACACATTTTGTCAAGCCATGCTTGCCGCCCGGTCGCGCCACTGGATGCCGTGTGAAGCGGCGTATACTGCGAGCCCCAACGACCGGCCGGCAGCCGATTGACCTGATTCCTCTCGGACTCGCCTCACCGCTGCAGTATCTGAAAAGGCACGATCATGAGTGCTTCAAGCGTGAGCGACGAACCAGTCATCTGGGCCATCGATCTCTCCGTGCAGCCAGCCGTGAAGCTGCCTACTGGAGAAGTCTCGGATCGGGCCGCGTGGTGCGAGTGGGCATGGGAGCGGTTTGGTGATGACGGCCTG
>JBILVW010000409.1:0-2890 GCA_044370205.1 Pirellulales bacterium
TTGAGCAGCTCGCGCTGGCCGAACTTCTTGTTGAGATTGCTGATCTGAAAGATGAATGCGGCGCCCATCGTGGCGGAATCTGCTCCGTGCGGAAGGTCGGACGAGGTGTGACCATCGAATCGTACCGGACCGCCCTCCCGGCAACGAGGCCCGAGACCGCTGGCTCGTTGCAGGGGCAGAGGGGATGGTCTAGGATTCCTGCGATCCTAAGGCCCGCAAATCGGCCGTTCCCGAGGAGATTTCGCCATGCCCGACTACGTGCATCCCGACGTGCTGGTCTCGACCGAGTGGGTCGCCGGACACCTCTCCGATCCCAGCGTGCGGATCGTCGAGTCCGACGAGGATCGGGCACTGTATACGCAGGGGCACATCCCCGGCGCCGTCGAAATCGATTGGGCAGTCGATCTTCAGTGCCCTGTGGAACGCGACTACATCGACCGGGCCGCCTTCGAGCGGCTCTGTGCCGAGCGGGGAATTTCCAACGACACCACGGTCGTGTTCTACGGCGACAAGAACAACTGGTGGGCCTGCTACGCCTTCTGGGTGTTCAAGCTCTACGGCCACAAGAACTGCCGGATCATGAACGGCGGCCGGAAGCGATGGGAGCTCGACGGCCGTCCCTGGTCGTCGGAGCGGGTTTCGTACCCGCGGGCGACGTATGCGGCCCAGGAACAGGACGGCTCGATCCGGGCCCTCCGCGACGAGGTGCTCAAGCACTGCAAGGCCGGCAAGCAGCTGCTCGACGTGCGGAGCCCCGAGGAATATCGCGGCGAGCGGACGCACATGCCCGACTATCCCAACGAGGGGGCGGTGCGTGGCGGCCACATTCCGGGGGCGGTCAACGTGCCCTGGCCGATGAACTGCAACGATGACGGCACCTTCAAGTCGGCGAAAGAACTCGAGAAGCTCTACATCAAGGAGCTCAAGATGAAGCGGCGGTCGCCGACGATCGCCTACTGCCGGATCGGCGAGCGGTCGAGCCTGACCTGGTTCGTGCTGCACTATCTGCTGGGCTTCGGCAACGTGAAGAATTACGACGGCTCGTGGCTCGAGTGGGGCAACTGCGTGCGGGTGCCGATCGCCAAGGGAGCCGAGCCCGGCGGCGTGAAGGTCGCCACTGCGGCCACCCATGCGTGACGCCCATACGGCAGGCCCAGCGTGAACAGCGTGCAGGACAGGCTCGACGTGATCGTCGCTGAGTTTTCCGACCTCGACGGCCGCGAAAAGCTGGAGTTGCTCGTCGATTTCGCGAACGGCTTGCCGCCATTGTCGCCGGATTACGAGGCCCGCAAGGCCGCCGAAGACCGGAGGGTCCACGAGTGCCAGACGCCGGTCTTTCTCTGGACGGAAGTTGAGGAAGGCCGCGCCAAACTCGTGGCCGAGGTGGCCCCCGAGGCGCCCACCGTGAAGGGATTCGTCGCCATCCTCGCCGAGGCGGTGAACGGCCGCCCTGTCGCCGATGTGGCGACGCTTTCCGACGACGTTCTTGACCGCATGGGGCTTGTGGACGTGCTGGGCATGATGCGGGCCCGGGGTCTGCGGGCGATCGTCGCCCGTGTAAAACGCGGGTTTGCCCGGTGCGCCGTGGCCGGTGGCTGAGCCGCGTGCTGTCTGTATCAGGGAGTGAGGAGGGAGCCGGTGTCCGTTGCCGAGAAGATCGTCGCTGGGATCGACCTGGGTGGGACCGCGATCAACTACACGTTTCTCGACGAGCGTGGTCAGTTTCTCATCGAAGGGCTCTGTGAGCATCCAGCGCGGAGCGTCGAAGGCCCCGAGGTCTGCCTCCAGCAGATTGCCGCCGGCCTGGCCATAGCTGCTGAACGAGCCGGTGTGTCGCTCGGCAATCTCGTCGCCGTGGGCCTCGACACACCCGGACCCGCAAGCAATTCCGGCGTGCTCAGTCGGCGGGGCTCGACGAATTTCGTGCACCCTGAATGGGCAGGCTTCGACATGCGGGGCGGGCTGGAGACGGTGCTCGGCCTGCCGGTCACCTACCTCAACGACGGCAACGCGGCGGCACTGTGGGGTCACGTGTCGCTGTTCGGCTCCGAGAACGGGGCCACGAGCATATCGGCGATCGTGGGCACCGGCCTGGGGGGCGGCGTCGTCACTGCCGGGCGGGTGATCACGGGACGCAACGGCTTCGGTGGCGAGCTTGGCCACGTGCTCATCCCGTTTCAGTCGATACCAGGCATCGAAGGGATCGTTCCCGCCTGCAACTGTGGTCGCACGGGTGATCTCGAATCGCTCTGCTCGCTGACGGCCATTCGCCGCACGCTCCTCCCGCACTTTCTTGCCTCGCAGCCCGACCATCCGCTGGCGACACAGCCCGAAATCGGCACGGCGGCCAAGCTCGTGCGGGGGATGGCCGAGCAGGGGGATCCGCTGTGCCGCGACATTTTCCGGGTGCAGGCCAGAGCCCTCGGCCTCTTCTTCGACGAAATGATCAACGTGTTCGACCCCGACGCCTTGATCGTGGGGGGTGGCGCCGTCGAGACGACCGCCGACTTCCGTCAGTGGTTCATCGCCGAAATTCGCGGCGGCATGCCGTCGCAGCGGGAGGAGCAGGCCGATATCCCGATCCACGTGATGCCCTGCGGCGATTCCGCTGGAGCTCGCGGGGCGGCGCTCGATGCGGCGCGACTGGTTCGCGATCAGGCACTGTAAGGGCCAGTCGCTATTGCAGGATCGGCAACGCCGGCAGCCCGTTCGGCTGCGGACGAGCCGGCGCGGGAGAGGGCAGGGGAGTGACGCCAGAATCCCGACCACGCGGCGGACCGAAGATCATGAGTCGCGCCGTGGCCAACAGCCCGCGGAGTGAGCCGAAGGTGGCCTCGACGGCCGCCGGCTCATAGCCGCAATGCACCATGCAATCCTGGCACTTTGGATT
>JBILVW010000411.1:0-2884 GCA_044370205.1 Pirellulales bacterium
TGCCGCCGTGGCCTCCTCCGCGGTCCGCAGCGCCGCCGAATTCATCCTCGACACCCACTCCAGTCGCCATGCCGACGGCAGTGTCGTCGTGCGGTCGCAGGGCTTGGCGACGCTCGATCCCCAGCTGGTCGCCGAGTTGTTCGTAGCCCTTTGGCAGCGCGAAGGCTGGGCCCAGCGGGACATGGCCGCACGGCACTATGCCGCGCTCGCGGCAGTCGTGCGTGGCGAGCAACCCTCGGCGATCGACCTCCCCGGCCAGGTGCACGCCCGCCGCACGCCCGAGGGCTTCATGATCCTTGGCGTCTCCAGGTGAAGCCTGGCATCCGTGAACGGAGAGTCGCGGGGTCAGCCGACGTGATGCGCCTTGTAGCCGCCCCGCATCTTGAACCAGCCGAGCAGCAGCAGGTAGCAGACGAACATCGTCGCGGGCACGAGGGCCGTGAGCTTGAGGGCCTGACGACCGCCGAAGAGGCCGGCCTCCTCCACGAGCGGCTTGTCCTCCGCGCTCACGGCCGAGGCGGTGTCGGTCCACCACGAGACGAGTTCCCGCTGGCTGGCGATCGTTTCCGGCTTGGCCTGCTCCTTCTCGAGCAGTTCCAGTGCCCGCTGCGCCTCCTTGCCGCCGTCCTCGAGCACGCCCACCTTCGCGCCGTCGAGGCCCACGGTCTTCAGCCAGAGGAACTCGTTCTCCTTGGGAGCACGATACCGCTCGAACACGGCCGCGCTGGCCTGTCGCAGGTTCGCCGAGGCGTTGCTGTCCTGCAAAAATCCGATGCCCGGTCCGCCGAGGAGGCCGGCCGCGAGCATGCCCACGCCGCCGGCGGCGCCGATCGTGATCGCGCCCCCCTTGGGAAACTGCTCGCTGACGACCGCGAGCATCGTGGGCCAGAGGAACGTCTTGCCGATCCCGTACACGGTCGCGGCCACGATGCACATGATCGCCCCCTGGGCGTTGCCGAGCAGCGTGAGACCGCCGGCGCCGAAGAGGGCCGACACGGCGAGCAGGCCCAGCGGTGAGATCTTCTCGACGATCGGCCCCGCAAAGAACCGCAGGATGAACATCAGGCTCGACGTGTAGACGAACAACAGCAGACCGTTGGCCGGGCTCGCCATGATCGTGCCCGTGATCTTCGAGATCCAGGAGTCGGTGCCGAGTTCCACATAGCCGACCATGGCATGAACGAGCAGCAGGAAGGCGAGCAGCAGGTGACCGAACCGGAAGCCCGTGGCCGCACCGAACGCCACCAGGAGTGCTGCCGCGATGCCGCCGGCGACGAGCGGCGGGAGGCCGAGGTCGCTCTTGAAGAACAGGGCGAGCAGGCCACAGATGACCGCGGCGCCGACGAGGCCCAACTCGCCGAGCATGTCGCGAAACGAGACCCCCGAACTGCTGGCCTCGCTCCTGGGAAACCGCTGGCCGAGCATCATCAGCCCGTAGAGCACGACCGGCACGAGAAAGAGCGAGATCTGGATCTGCCAGGCGACCGGCTTGGTGCCGGCGGCCCCCGCCATGAAGTAGCTCGCCAGGCCGCCGAGGATCAGACCACCCGGCCAGCCGGCGTGGAGGATGTTGAGGTAGTGCGTCTTGCTCTTGGGGAAGAGCGTCGCCACGAGCGGATTGACCACCGCCTCTGCGATGCCGTTGCCGATCGCGAACAGGAACATGCCCCAGAACAGACACTGGAACGCCAGCGGCTTCCCACCGGCCGCAAAGGCGGCGCCCGTGCCGAGCGTGAGGGCCGCGGAGATGAGGTGCATCACGAAGGCCGCGAACATGAGCGGGCCGAAGCCGATGCGATCCGCGATCAGGCTCGACAGCAGGATGATGATGCCGAACCCGGTGAGGCCGCCTCCCGTGATCGCGCCGAGTTCGGTCTGCGTGAAGCCGTACTGCTCCGCCCACTGGCCGAGAATGCCGGCCCGGATCGAGAAGCCGACGCCGGCCGCGAGGATCGCCATGAAGCCGGCCCAGAGCAGCCGCTGGGCATTGGGGACCGCGCCCTGGAGGTCGACACCGGTGGCGTGGGCGTGCTGCGCTTTCATGCGGAAGTTCCTGGGACGAAGAGGCGAAGGAGCGTCACTATAGCAAGGGGGAGGGGGCTGGGAAAACGGCGAAATCTGGCGGCGTTGGTGGTGTGGTACCGCAAGGTCAACTCGCCCAAACCGCCGGCCGGGGGACCGTGCTCGCCGCCGGCGGATTTTGACGATGCGTGCTCCATGGGCATGGTGAGCCAACTCTGGCAGTCAAAATTCACCGGCGGCTGCGCGCGGCCCCCGGTCGGCTCCGCGTCAGGGCTGGGGGCGGGTGGGCGACACCGTAAATCGTTGGTGGCAAGGAGCCGTCTGTAGCTTGACCCCTGGGGAGGGGCTTCGTACCTTCCCGCCCCCTTTGTGCTCAGGGTGTGGTCCGCCGGTTGCAGACGTGAAATCGCTCGCCGACATGCTCTGGACGCTCGTTCGCTGGACGCTGCCGCTCACGGTGGCCGGCGTGATCGCCGCGCTGGCCATCGGGGCCACGCAGGTCGGCGAGCAGGTCCGACTGCGAGTCGAGGCGCGGCTGCGGAAGGAACTGCCCGGGCTGGCCGTGCAGGTGCGGAGCGCGAGTCTCGTGGAAGGGGAGGGGATCGTCGTTCGCGGCGTGACGATCACCGACCTGGCGTTGCCCGAGCCCCAGCGGCAGCTCGTGGCCATCGATGAGCTGCACCTCGCATGCAGTACGTCACTCACCGATCTCGCCGGCGGCTCGCCACTGATCAAGGCGGTACGGGTGCGTCGGCCGACGGTCCATGCGGCTCGTGGCGCCGACGGCACGTGGAGCCTCGCGCGGCTCATGGCCGGCCGGCAGCCCACGCGGCAGGCGGCGGTGCCGATCTCGATCGAGGAC
>JBILVW010000413.1:0-2882 GCA_044370205.1 Pirellulales bacterium
ACGCCGCGATCGGGACCGTTGTCGGCACGCTCCTCGCGACCGACGTGGATGCCGGCGACGCGTTCACCTACACGCTCGTCAGCGGCGCCGGCGCGACCGACAATGCCTCGTTCACGATTCTGGGCAGCCAGCTCAAGACCGCCGCCAGCTTCGACTTCGAGGCCAGAACGTCCTACTCGATCCGCGTCCGTGCAGCCGACGCCGGCGGGCTCTCGGTCGAAAAACAGCTGACGATCACGGTGACGAACGTCAACGAGTCGATGACGGGCACGGTGACGGTCTCGAATGCCACGAGCGTGAGCCGCGGCACGACCGCCGCCCAGCAGGGGGACGAGCTGTCGGCGACGGCGAACGTGGCTGATCCGGACGGGCTCGGTGCGGTGACATTCCAGTGGCTGCGGGCAGGCAAGGTGATCGCCGGCGCGACGGCGGCGACCTACACGCTCGCGCAGGCCGACGTTGGCTATGCGATCAGCGTTCGTGCGCTGCAGACCGACCTGGGCGGCACGACCGAAGCCATCACAAGCGCCGCGACGAGCGCCATCGTCAACCTCGACGACGCCATGACCGGCGGCGTGACGATCACAAACGAGAGCAGCCCCGGCCGCAACACGGCGACGACCCAACTCGACGATGCGCTCGCCGTGGTCAGCACGCTCGCCGATGCCGATGGTTTGGGGACGCTGGCCTACCAGTGGATGCGGGATGGCGAGGCGATTGCCAACGCCACGGAGCGGTTCTATACCGTCGCGGAGGAGGACATTGGCCACGCGATCAGCGTGTCTGTCTCTCAGACCGACGCGTTCGGCGGCGCCGGCACGGCCACCACCGGTGCGACGGCCCCGATCAAAGACGTGAAGACGACGTTCTTTGGCGACGACTTTGGGATCCAGACCGTCACCGGATCGGACGCCGGAAACGACACGTTCGATTTCGCGGCGGTGACGAAGGACCTCACGTTCACGATCAACGCCGATGGCAGCATCGTGATCACCGAAACGGCCAATCCCCTCGTCAATAAAGTCATTGCCACGAAGGTGGGCGACCTGATTGGCGGTGCCGGTACGAACCGGTTCGTGTTCGTGGGCGCCGGAGCGGTCATCGGCCGGGTGGCCGCCGGCAGCGAGGGCGAGAACATCCTCGACTACACGGCCGCGACCACGGCGGTGACGGTCGACTTCGGCACGAACGCCGCCACCGGCACAGGGGGAATGTCTGCCGTCACGCAGATCATCGGCAGCACCGTCAATGCGCTCGTCGGTGGCAACCGGGTGATCGGCGGGAGAGGCAGTTCCACCTGGAGCATCACCGGGGCGGGAGCCGGTTCGCTCAACGAAGTGTCGTTCACCCGCATCAACTACCTGACGGCCGGGCCGGGGGATGACGTCCTCGATTATTCGGCCGCCAACAGCGGCGTGACGGTGAACCTCGCCACCGGATCGGCCACAGGCTTCACGTCGATCAGCGGCTTCCGCAGAGTGATCGGCTCCGACTTCAACGACACGATCACAGGCGACTCGTCCGACAATCTTGTCATCGGCGGCAAGGGAGTGAACACGCTGGTTGGCGGCGGCGGCTTCGACATCGTGCAGGAGACGGCCGATGCCGACATGATGCTGACAGACACGCTGCTGACGGTGGGAACCGCCGGTGCGCTGGGTCGGAATATTCTCAGTGGTTTCAGCAGTGCGATCCTGACCGGCGGCGCTGGCAACAACCTGCTCGATGCGGGCGGGTTCACTGGCGTCGTCAGGATGTCGGGCGAGGCCGGCGACGACACGCTCATTGGCGGAGCCGGCGACGACACCATCAGCGGCGGTCAGGGTGTCGACACGATCGACGGTGGCGGTGGCGAGAACACGCTGATCGAATATGGCACCGGCCGCATGGTGCTCACCGACACCGCGCTCGAGATGGGCGAGGGAACGAGTGCCGTGCAGAGCCTGACCCGCGGGGCCGGCGTCACCGGCGGCACCTTCACGTTGACATACGCCGGCGCGACGACCCGCGAGATTCCCTGGAATGCCACCGCGGATGCCGTGAGGTCGGCACTGACCGACCTCAGCACGATCGGCATTTTCGACGTACAAGTGACGTCGCTCTCGCAGGGGTGGAGCGTGGCGTTCACCGGCAGTCTCTCGGGCCGGCCGATCGACGCCCTGACGGCTGCGGGTGAAGGACTGATCGGCGGAACCAAAACCATCAGCGTGGCGACCACCACCGCGGGCGTGAGCAGGCCAAACACGCTGGCGAACGTCCAGCACGCCGTACTCTACGGCGACGACGGCGACAATCTCCTCGACGCGTCGGCCTTCACGAAGGGCGCGGTGGTCCTCGTGGGCGGTGCCGGCGGTGACACGCTTCTCGGAAGCACATCCGGAGGGGACATCCTCAGTGGCGGTGACGGCGACGATCGTCTGAGCGGTGGCGGCGGCGTGGGCGATTCGCTCGACGGCGGCACGGACGAGGATGGCGAAGACGTCGATCTGGTGTTCGAGTCCCGCAACGCCACCACCATGGTGCTCACCGATACTTCGCTCAACTTCGATGGCGTGACCCAAACGCTCGTCGGATTCGAGTGGGCGCAGCTGACGGGCGGCGAATCCAACAATTCAATCGACGCCTCCGGGTTTAGCGGCTCGGTGCAACTCGACGGCGGCGCCGGCAACGACACCCTCATCGGCGGCGCAGGGAATGACGTGCTCACCGGTGGCATCGGGGCCGACGACATCCGCGGTGGCGGCGGCAGCGACACGCTCGTCGAGACCCGCGACGCGAACATGACGCTCACCAACTTGCACCTCGTGATCGGCACGGAAACCGACACCTTCGCGGAAATGGAAAGTGTGGTGTTGAGCGGTGGCGTGGGCATCAACACGCTC
>JBILVW010000412.1:0-2882 GCA_044370205.1 Pirellulales bacterium
TTCGATCCGTCAGCCGGCGGGGCTCTGCGGCATCACCGGTCTCAAGCCCACCTATGGCCGCGTCAGCCGCCGCGGCCTCGTGGCCTTCGCGTCGAGCCTCGACCAGATCGGCCCGATGGCCCGCTCAGCGGCCGACTGCGCCCTCGTGATGGAGACGATCGCCGGCCACGATCCGGGCGACTCGACCTCGATCCCGGGCGACGTTCCGGCCTACATGCAGTCGCTCGAGAAGCCGCTCACGGGGCTGCGGATCGGCCGCGTGGCGGCCCACTTCGCCGAAGGCCTCGACCCGGAAGTGGCGCGCGGCATCGACGAGGCCTTCGCCGTCTTCAAGGCGGCCGGCGCCACCGTGCACGAGGTCGAGTTGCCGCATGCGCAACACGGCATTCCCACCTACTACCTCGTGGCCCCCTGCGAGGCCTCGAGCAATCTCGCGAGGTACGACGGTGCCCACTATGGTTTGAGAAGCTCCGCGAAACCTTCCGGCGGGTTCGAGTCGCCGCTGGTCGAGATGTATTGCCGCAGCCGGGCCGAGGGCTTCGGCCCCGAGGTGAAGCGGCGGATCATGCTCGGCACCTACGCCCTCTCGTCGGGCTACTACGACGCCTACTACGCCAAGGCCCTGCGGGTTCGGCGGCTGATCCGGCAGGACTATCTCGACGCCTTTCAGCACGTCGATCTCATCGGCGGCCCCGTGTCGCCGACCGCCGCGTTCAAGCTCGGCGAGAAGACGAACGACCCGCTCGCGATGTATCTCGTCGACATGTACACCGTCGGCACGAACCTGGCCGGCATCGGCGGGATCTCGTTCCCCTGCGGGTTCACGGCCGGCGGGCTACCGATCGGGTTCCAGCTCCAGGGCCCCGCACTCGCCGAGCCACTCCTGCTCAACGCGGCCGACCGATTCCAGCGGCTCACCGACTGGCACCTCCGCCGCCCCAAGCCCGTCGCCTCCTGACCGCCCGCCATGACCGCATCCGCCGCCACCGCCGCCGAGCCCTACACGACCGTCATCGGCCTGGAGGTGCATGTCCAGTTGCAGACGCAGACGAAGCTCTTCTGCGGCTGCCCGACGACGTTCGGCGCCCCGCCCAACACGCAGGTCTGCCCTACCTGTCTCGGCCTGCCGGGCTCGCTGCCGGTGATGAACCGCCGGGCCTTCGAGCTCGCCGTGCGGGCCGCACTCGCCCTCGACTGCAGGATCGCGTCGTTCACGAAGTGGGACCGCAAGAACTACTTCTACCCCGACCTGCCCAAGGGCTATCAGATCAGCCAGTTCGATCTGCCGTTTTCGAGCGACGGCTCCCTGGAAGTCATCGATCCCAAGGGGGCCTTCTCCCGGAAGGTGGGCATCATCCGTGTGCATCTCGAGGAGGACGCGGGCAAGAGCATGCACGACGAGGCCGCCGGCACGGCCGACACCCGCATCGACCTGAATCGCGCCGGCACGCCGCTGTGCGAGATCGTGAGCCAGCCCGACCTGCGTTCACCGCAGGAAGCGCGGGCCTGGCTCAACGAGCTCAAACTGCTGCTCGTCTACCTCGGCGTGAGCGACTGCAACATGCAGGAGGGCAGCCTGCGGGTGGACGCCAACGTGAACCTCCACATCCCGCAGCCCGACGGCCGGATCGCCAAGACGCCGATCGTCGAGATCAAGAACATGAACTCGTTCCGGTCGGTCGAGCGGGCCCTCACCTACGAGGTCGCGCGGCAGTGGGAGGAGTGGCAGGCCACGAAGGTCGAGCTCGGAAAGATGCCGAAGCAGACCCGCGGCTGGGACGATCCTGCCGGCATCACGCGGCCGCAGCGGCAAAAAGAGGAGTCGAGCGACTACCGCTACTTCCCCGAGCCCGACCTCGTGCCCGTGACGGTGTCGGAGGCCGAGATCGCCGCCGCCCGGGCCGCGATGGGCGAGCCGCCGGCGGTGCTGCGGAAGGCGCTCGAGGCGAAGTGGAAGATCTCCGCCTACGACGCCGACGTGCTCGTGAACCAGGGCCGCGACCTCGTGGCCTACTTCGAGGATCTCGCCACGCGGGCGGGCGAGGGCAAGGTGGCGAGCAACTGGATGCAGCAGGACGTGCTCCGCACGCTCAACGAGCGCGGGGGTACGATCGCCGAGTTTCCCGTGCGGCCCGAGCAGGTGGCCGACATCATCGCCCGCGTGAAGAATGGCGAGTTCGACACCAGCCGTGGCCGCGAGATCTTCGCGGAGGTGCTGGCGACGGGGAAGGCCGTGGCCGACGTGGTCGCCGGGATGGGCATCGCGGCGGTCAGCGACGACGAGCTCGTCACGCTCTGCAAGGAGCTGCTTGCAGCCAACCCCAAGATCGTGGCCGACGTGCAGGCGGGCAAGGAGCAGGCCGCTGCCGGCCTCATCGGGCAGGCGAAGAAGAAAAACCCCAACGTGAACCCCGGCAAGGTCCGGCAGCTGTGCCTCGACCTGATCCGCGGAACCTGATGCCCTCGGACGGCGGACCATGCCTCGTGTCGTGACGCTCACGACCGACTTCGGTGCAGGCTCGGGCTACGTGGCCGAGATGAAGGGCCGGTTGCTGCATGCGCGGCAGCCGATCACGCTCGTGGACATCTGCCACGATCTGCCGCCGCACGACATCCGCGCCGCCTCGTGGCTCGTCGGGCAGGCGTGCTTCGCCTTTCCGCCGGGCACGCTCCACCTCGGCGTCGTCGATCCGGGCGTGGGCACCGGCCGCGGCCTCGTCTGGGCGCGGCTCGGCGACCAGGAGTTTCTCTGTCCCGACAACGGCCTGCTCACCTGGCCGCTGCGCCGGACGCCGCTCGTCGCCGCCCACAGGCTCATCGTGCCCACCACCGCTTCGGCCACGTTCCACGGCCGCGACGTGCTTGCGCCGGCGGCGGTGCGA
>JBILVW010000065.1:0-10391 GCA_044370205.1 Pirellulales bacterium
TCGTAGCCCACGATCGGCAGGCGCAGCGTCGCGGCGATCGCCTTCGCCGCCGACAGGCCGACCAGGAGCGAGCCGACGAGGCCGGGCCGCACAGCGACTGCGACGGCCTCGAGACCGGAGCGGGCGATCCCCGACCGCTGCAGCGCCTCGTCGATGACCGGGATGATCCGCTCGACGTGCGCCCGCGACGCGATCTCGGGCACGACGCCACGCCACCGGGCGTGAAGCTGTTCCTGGCTCGCCACGACACTGGAGAGCACCTCCCGCGACCGCGTGATCACGGCCGCCGCGGTCTCGTCACACGTCGTCTCGATCGCAAGCAGCGGCATGTCGAGCGGCTAAAAGTCGTACCAAACCCCGATGCCGGCACGGTTCTGGTTGTAGAACACGAACTCGTACTGCGGGTCGGAACCATAAAGATACTCGAAACCCACCCGCAAAAGCCGCGAGCTGCGGTCGCCTCGCCAGGCCCAGCCGGTCTGCACGCAGACGTTGCCGCCCCAGTCGAGCTCCTGCCGCGACATGCCGTTGATCGCGAAAAACGGGCTGCCCCGCGGGCCGGTCGGCCGGGCCTGCACGAGCTCGGTGCCAAACTGAAACTCCCAGGGCTCCGAGCCGCCGCTGTTGTGGAACGAGTAGCCGACTTCGCCGTAGATCCGCATCCAGTCGAACAGGTAGTAGGAATTGCCCCAGACCATGGCGTCGCGGAGATAGTTGACCCGCAGGAAGCTGTCGTGCTTGAGCATCGCCTCGTCGCCGAGATGGGCGCTCAGGTGGTAGTAGGCGAGCTTGGTCTGCCAGCGGCCCAGGCCGAACACGAGCGGGATGCCGAAGCGGTAGTCGGACGAACGGAGGTCGAGCTCATCCTGCGGGTCGAGCCGCACGAATGCCGCCCCTTCGACCTGCAGTTCGAAACCCTGCGGGTGGAGCACGGGGTCGGAGCCATACCGTAGGATCGACACGCGGCCGCCAGCCGTCATGTCCCACATCCAGCCGTTCTTGATCGAAGGCTCGAAGGGATCGGGGGCGGTGTCGTCGTACCAGACCGACGCGAATCGCGGCTCTTTGGGGCCGGCGAGATAGCTCGTGTAGATCAGATTGTTGGGGAGGATGTGCCAGCCCCAGGGGCGGGCCGCCCAGAGATCGTCGAAGCAGTCGCTGCACCCGCCCGGCGGCACGCACGATGCGTCGGGACACCATGGTCCCTCGGCGTAGGGCATGTCGAGGATCACCGGGCCCTGCGGCGGTGCCGATGGCAGGGTCTCGACGTCGGGCATGAACCCGGCTGACGGCGGTGCGGTCGCGGCCGGCTCCTGGCCGGAGGCGCCGGCGAGCCATGCGGCGCACACGCACGCCGACACCAGCTTCCAGACGAGCCTCTGCACCTGCGACCTCGAATTCAATTCAGACGACGACACCTTCCCTGCTCCGCCGAATCGGAGCAGGTTGCGAACCTGGCACGACGCTGCGAGACTGTAGAGTCACTGCGACACCAAGCCATGGTGTATTCGGCACGACCCTTGCGGTTCAGCAGCGGGATGACGTGCCGCCCTCCAACTCGAATTCAATTGGGCAGGCGAGGCAAGCTCGCGAAGCACGGGCTTTGCCGGGCCTCGCTCGATCGCCTGCCTCGCGACGATGACCAACTCCACGCCCGCACCCCAGACTGACGCCTCACGATCGCGGCCTCCTGCGGGAGAGCCCACGCTGGTTGCCCTCGCGCTGGGCCGCATCCCGAGCGGCCTGTTCATCGTGACCTGGCGCGACGGCGACCAGGATCGCGGCATGCTCGCCAGCTGGGTGATGCAGGCGGGCTTCGAGCCCCCGATGGTCACCATGGCCGTGGCCCCCGGCCGCGACCTGCTCACGGCCGTCGAGGCCGGCACGCCGTTCGTGATCAATGTGCTCGCAGAAAACCAACGGTCCCTGCTCGCGCGGTTCGGTAAACCAGCGGCCGCGGGCGAAGACCCATTCGCCGGCCTCACCGTAAGCCGCGCGGGATGCGGGGCAGCCGCGCTCGCCGACGCGGCGGCCTGGCTCGAATGCGCGGCCGTGTCGCGGACGGCGGGCAGCGACGCGGTGCCTGGCGACCATGTCGTGGTGCTTGCCCGCGTGATCGCCGCGGGCACTGGGAGCGACCAGCCGCCGCTGGTGCACCTGCGGAAGAACGGGCTGCGGTACTGACGAAATCCCGCGGCACCAACCTGGACGCCAGCCGCCCATGACAGCCGTTGCCGACTCGTTCGTGGTCGTGTCACCAGGCCGGGTCAACCTGATCGGCGAACACACCGACTACAACGACGGCTTCGTGCTCCCGCTGGCGATCGATCGAGGGCTGCGGATCGCCGGGCGTCGAATCGGCGGCACGACGGCGCGGCTGGCAAGCGACCGCGGCGGCCCGCCCCTCCAGATCGATCTCTCCGGGCCGCTGTCCCCCGGCCGCAGCGACTGGGGCCGTTACGCCGAAGGCGTGATCGCGGGGCTGCAGCGAGTCGGCTGGGAAATACCCGGCTTCGAGGCCACGATCACGGCCGACCTGCCTTCGGGGGGTGGCCTCAGCAGCAGTGCCGCGCTCGAAGTCGGGATCGCGACGGCCCTCGAGACACTCTGCGGCCGGGCTCTGGCGCCGGCGGAGAAGGCGCTGCTCTGCCAGCGGGCCGAGCACGAGTTCGCCGGCGTGCCGTGCGGCATCATGGACCAGTTCGCCGTGACGTTCGCGCGGCAGGGGCACGCCCTGCTCATCGACTGCCGCAGCCGCGACGTCCGCCACGTGCCTCTCGGCGACGAGGTCGCCATGCTCGTGATCGACAGCGGCGTGAAGCATGCCCTCGGCGACGGCGGCTACGCCGCGAGGCGGCGCGAGTGCGAGACGGCCGCCCGGCTCCTGGACGTGCCGACGCTGCGGGGCGTGCTGCTCGACACCTGGCCAACCGCCGAGCGGTCGCTGCCCGAGCCCGAGCGCAAACGGGCCCGGCATGTCGTTTCCGAGAACGCGCGGGTGCTCACCTTCGTCGAGGCGGCCCGAAGCGGCGACTGGCCGGCGGCGGGCAGGCTGATGAACGCGAGCCACGCATCGCTCCGCGACGACTTCGAGGTCTCCTGCCGGGAGCTCGACCTGATCTGCGCGGCGGTCGGCGGCCTCGACGGCGTGTTCGGCTGCCGGATGACCGGCGGCGGCTTCGGCGGCTGCGCCATCGCCCTCGTCGATGCCGCTCGATCCGAGCCCGTGGCCGCCGCAGCCCGAGAAGCCTGCGGCCAGGCGCTCGGCACAAAGCCCAGCCTCTTCCTCACCCGCGCGTCAGCCGGAGCAAGGCTCGCCTCGAGCGAAAGCTGAATCGTGAGAGGTTGCCCGTTCGGGGCAGCCCCGAACCCACGCTGGACGCTGCACTTCCTGTAACAACCGACAGCCCGCGTTATACTGTCGCCGCGCCGCTTCGTTAACGACGATTACAAACCCGGCAGGCTCCCCAATGCTGAGTCGTCTCGCACTGTCGTTGCTCGTTCTTCTCGGCCTCGCGACGGGTTGCAGCCAACCGCAACAGCAGGCCTCGTCTGATGCACCGGCCGCCGGTGCCGCGGGTGTGAAACGCTTCGTCTTCATCACCAATGGCGACGACCCGTTCTGGGACGCCTGCAACGCCGGGCTCGTCGAGGGCTCGAAGCGTTCGGGGCTCGAAGCCAAGGGCCTGCGTGCCGTGATGGACAAGGGCAACGGCACGGCCCAGGGGCAGATCGAGCGGCTGCGGCAGCTGGCCAGCCAGGCGGACGTCGCCGGCGTGGCGATTTCGGTGATCCAGGCCGAGAACGCCGCGATCGTCGATGAGATGAAGAACCTCGCCGCCAAGGGCGTGAAGGTGATCACGGTCGATGGCGACGTGAATCGGCAGACGTTCCGCGACGCCCGGCCCTATTACATCGGCACCGACAACATCGTCGGCGGCCGGCTGCTGGGTGCGGCCGCGAAGGCGATCCTTGCAGCCCGGGGCAAGACCTCGGGGGGCTACGTCCAGTTCGCCGGCTTCACCGACAACGACAACGCCCGGGCCCGCATGAACGGCTTCAAGGAGGCGATCGGCGACGGCTTCAAGGAGGCCGACCGGATGAGCGACGAGATGGATCTCGCCCGGGCCAGAGACAACGTCCGCACGGCGCTGGTCAACCATCCCGACCTCGTGGCCCTCGTCGGCATCTGGGCCTACAACGCGCCGGCGATCGCCGAGGTGGTCGAGGAGCGAAAGGCCCGCGACCGGATCACCACCGTCACCTTCGATGCCCAGGCCGTGGCGATCGAGCGGATGGCCGCCGGCCAGATCGACGCGATGGTCGTGCAAAACCCGTTCGAGATGGGCATCCAGACCGTCCGCCTGCTCCTGGCGATGCAGGCGGGAGACGAAGCGACGATCAAGGAGATGTTTCCAAATGCCGGGCAGCCCGACGGCGACATCTACACGACCGGCCTGCGGCTGATCGTGCCCGACGACAACCCGCTCGTGAAGCCGGCCGACATTCCCGGCAGCGGCCATGAAACCATGCCGCTCTCGAAGTTCCGCGAGTGGCTGGCCAGCTACGGCCTGTCGAGCTCCTGACGAACGACCGCTCGCCATCTTTCGCGGAACCACGCATGGCTGCTCCTGATTTCTCGTCTTCCGGCGGCTTCCTGCTCAAGCGGAGTGAATGGGCCCTGCTCGCGGCGATCGTGATCGCCGTCGTGCTCACGGCCCTGGTCGATGCCAACCATTCGTACTGGTTCCAGCCGCTCACGAGCCTCCGCGACATCGCCCGCAGCACGGCGATGCTCGGGATCTTCGCCCTCGGCGCGGCGGTGGTGATCATCGCCGGCGGCATCGATCTCTCGGCGGGCTCGATGATCGCCCTTTCCACCACGGTCTGCGCCGCCACGATGTTGGCACTGGCGCCGGCGGAAATGGTGGGCTTCAAGCCGGTGGGCGGGGCCGTGGTGGCCGCCGGCTGTTTCGCGAGCCTGCTCGCCGGATTCCTGGTGGGCACGCTCCACACCTGGCTGATCACGGCCGTGCGGCTGCCGCCGTTCATCGCCACCCTGGCCACGCTCGTCGGCCTGCGGAGCCTCGCCCGGGCCCTCGCCACGAGCACGACCGCGGCGCTCCTGCCCACGAAGAACAGCCAGATCAACGTCTACGATCCGATGTTCAAGTTCGTCCGCGACAATGTCTGGATTCCCGTCGCGGTCTTCGGCATCTTGGCGTTCATCACCTGGCTCCTGCTCACGCGGACGGTGCTCGGCCGCCACCTGCACGCCCTCGGCGGCAACGAGCAGGCGGCACGGCTCGCCGGTATCCGCACCGACAACGTGAAGTGGTTCGCCTATTGCTATGCGGCCATGACGGCCGCCCTCGCGGGACTCTTCTACGTGGCCAACGAGTCGGTGGCCGCCCCCGCCATCCAGGCCCGTGGCCACGAACTCAACGCGATCGCCGCGGCCGTCGTCG
Source organism: Pirellulales bacterium (assembly GCA_044370205.1). Taxonomy (GTDB): domain Bacteria; phylum Planctomycetota; class Planctomycetia; order Pirellulales; family UBA1268; genus QWPN01. The sequence continues at coordinate 5,469 of JBILVW010000065.1, forward strand.
GCGGCTGCTCGCTCTCCGGCGGCGTCGGCACGGTGCCCGGCACGGTGCTGGGCACCGTGTTCCTGCGGGTGGTGATCGACGCGGTGTCGAAGGTGATCAAGACGGAGGCCGAGATCTACGAGGGACTGATCGTGGGTGTGGTCGTCGTGCTCGCCGTCACTTTCTCCCAGGTCGGCCAGCTCGCGAAGGGGGGGCGACGGCTGTTTCCCGGCGCGCTCGGACTCTGTGCCGTTCCCGTGCTCGCCCTGCTCCTTGGAGGCGTGGCCGCGATGACCGCCGGACCACGGGCGGGCATTGCAGCGGGAGTTGCCGCCCTCGGCCTGCTCACGGCCGTGCGGCTCTGGGAAGGCCGGCAGGCGGCCACAGCGAGGCCCGCATGACCGCCAGCGAGAACGCCGACCGGGCGATCGTGATGCGGTCGATCACGAAGCGGTTTCCGGGCGTGGTCGCGCTCGACGGCGTGTCGCTCGACGTGTGTCGGGGCGAACTGCATGCGATCTGCGGCGAAAACGGCGCCGGCAAGAGCACGCTGATGAAGATCCTCTCGGGCGTCTACCAGCCCGACGCAGGCACCCTCGAGATCCACGGCCAGCCGGCCCGCTTCACCGGCACCCGCGACGCGGAGCGGGCCGGCGTGGCGATCATCCATCAGGAGCTCAATCTCGTCGAGGATCTCTCGGTGGCGGCCAACGTGTTTCTCGGCCGCGAGCGACGGACCCCGCTTGGCCTGGTGGACGACCGGGCGATGGAGGCGGAGACCGCCCGGCTGCTCGAGGTGCTCGAATGCCGGGTGCCTCCCCGGACGCGGGCCGGCAGCCTGCGGGTGGGCGATCAGCAGCTCGTGGAGATCGCCAAGGCCCTGTCGCTCGACGCCTCGATCCTCGTGATGGACGAGCCGACGAGCGCCCTCACCGAGGCCGAGTCGGCGAGGCTGGAGCGGACGATCGCCAGGCTCCGCGAACGGGGCACCACGATCCTCTACATCTCACACAAGATGGAGGAGGTGTTCCGGCTCGCCGACCGGATCGCGGTGCTCCGCGACGGCCGCCACGTGCGGACGGTGGACCGCGCCGCCACGACGCCGCAGGAGATCACCGGCTGGATGGTGGGCCGCGAGATCGCGGGGCACTCCTTCCACGAGCCGCGGCCCCGCGGCGACAGGCTGCTCGAAGTTCGCGGTCTCACGCTCCCCTGGCCCGAACATCCTCGTGGCTATCGGCTCGCCGACGTGTCGCTCGACTTGCATGCGGGCGAGATCGTGGGTGTGGCCGGCCTGATGGGGGCGGGCCGCACCGAACTGCTGGAGACGATCTTCGGCGTCTCGCCCCCCACCTGGACCGGTGAGATTCGAATCGCCGGCCGCCCCGCACGATTCACGCATCCGTGCGAGGCCTGCGACGCGGGCATCGCGATGGTGACCGAAGACCGCAAACGCCTCGGACTCTTTCCCGACCTCGACGTCGCCGGCAACGTGAGCCTCTGCAGTCTTCGCGAGGCTCTGCATGGCGGCCTGCTCAGCCGCCGGCGCGAGGAGGCGCTCGTGGCCGGCCCGCTCCGCGACACCGGCGTGAAAACCCCCGGCCCCCATGCAGCCATCACCGGCCTCTCCGGCGGCAACCAGCAGAAGTGCATCATCGGCCGCTGGCTGCTGACGCAGCCCCGAAACCTGCTGCTCGACGACCCCACCCGCGGCATCGACGTAGGTGCGAAGGCCGAGCTCTATCAGCTCATCGATCGGCTCTGCCGCCAGGGCATGGGGGTGCTGCTCACCTCGAGCGAGCTGCCGGAGCTGCTCACGCTCTCCGACCGCATCCTCGTGCTCGCTGAAGGCCGCCTCACCGCCGAGTTCCCCCGCAGCGAAGCCACCGAACACCGCATCCTTGAAGCCGCAACCGGCTCATGACCCGATGTACCGGGCCACGAGGGCGCGGGCGCGGGCTTCGTCGCGGGTGCCCGACACGATCGCGCGGCCGTCGGCGAACACGGCAAGTTCGATGCCGGGCTCGATCCGGGCCCGGACGATCCAGGGGTTGGCGTTGACGTTCGCGACGCCCGCGAGTCTCGCTGCGACCGCCGCCAGATCGATGCCGGCGACGGCGGGCATCACCTGCACGGCGTCGCGGCCGCAGAGTGCCGTGGGGCGGCCACCGAGCCGGCCCTCGAGCCAGGGATAGTCGCCGCCGCGACAGGTCGGGCAGCCCTCTGCCGCGAGTGCCGTCAGGTCGATCGTTCGCCAGACATTTTCCCAGAGGTCGCAGACGAGCATCCGGCTCGTGATCTGATCGTGGGCTCCACAGAGCAGCTTGATCGCCTCGGCTGCCTCGACCGCGCCCACGACCAGGGCCGCCGGACCGAGGATGCCGGCGGTGTCGCAGGTGGGCAGTGAGCCGGCCGCAGGGGGCTCCGGCACGAGGCATCGCAGGCAGGCGGTACGGCCGGGCAGGATCGTGAGCACGCGGCCCTCGGCGGCGATCGCGCCGCCGTGCACCCAGGGGAGGCCGTGACGGCAGGCGAATTCGTTGACGAGATACCGGGCCTCGAAGTTGTCGGTGCCATCGACGATCACGTCCACGCCCCCGAGCAGGTCGGCGACGTTGGCCGCCGTGAGGTCGGCCACGACCGGCTCGATCGTCGCGGCCGAGTTGATCGCAGTGAGATGCCGCGCAGCGGCGACCGCCTTGGGCAGCCCGGCGGCCACATCGGCCTCGTCGAACAGCACCTGCCGCGGCAGATTCGAGCGTTCTGGCACGTCACGATCGATGAGCCGCAGGAAGCCGACGCCGGCTCGCACGAGCGCCAGGGCGACGACGCTCCCAAGCGCCCCGCAGCCGACGACGGCCACGCTGCCGGCTGCCAGCCGTGCCTGCCCCTCGACGCCGAACGGCGCGAACCGAGTCTGCCGGGAATAGCGATCGGGATCGAACGAGGTCATGCGGTCGATGCTACCACAGCCGTCGACGCCCGCGGCATCACCGCACGAGGCTCGTGACCGTGCCGATCGCAGCCGCGGCGAGCACCACGATGGGCGTCGAAAGCCGACCGGTCAGGAGCAGCATGGCGGCAGCGGCAGAGACCACGACGGCGAGCGGATCCAGCACGCCGGAGGGCAGGAACGCGGCCGCCGCGAGCTTCACCGCGAGCAGCAGGATGGCCGCCACCACGGCGGCGCCAACCGCCGTCATGGCCCGGCCGAGCCACGATCCCGGATGGATCGAACGCACGAACGGGGCGAGACCGAAGATCAGCGCGAACGAGGGGAGGAAGGCGAACAGCGTCGCCACGGCCGCCCCTTCGAACCCTGCCTGCGCCGCGGCCGCCGGCATGCCGTTCCAGCCGGCCATGAACCCGATGAACGTGACGACGAGGATCAGCGGGCCAGGCGTGGCCTCGCCCATGGCGAGTGCGGTGAATCGCTCGTCGGCGTCGAGCCAGCCGCGGGCCACCGATTCGTCGAGGGCCCAGGGCACCACCGCATAGGCGCCTCCGAGCGAGAGCAGCGTCGTGGTCGTGAAGAGCCGCGCGATCGCTGTGCCACGATCTGCCGCCACATGAGTCGCGGCCACGAGACCGTAACAGGCTGCCCAGACGACGGCCGCTACCGCCGTGACGGCCATGATGTGACGAATGGCCGAAGGGACAGCACTGGTTGCGTGCCGGACCGGGGCCGACGCATCAGGCTGCTTGTTTCCCGTGGATGCTTCCGGGAGCACCACGGCCCCGATGAGCCCAGCCCCCAGCACGACCAGCGGAAATGCAACTCCGTACGCGAGTGCGGCGAGGGCGGCGAGCATCATGGCGACGGCCTGCGGAGAACGCAGCGACTTGCGTCCGATCCGCCATGCCGCGAGCGCGACCAGCGCCACGACGGCCGGCCGCGTCCCCGCGAATGCCGCTGCGATGAGCGGCGACGCCCCTCCCGCCGCGTGCAGCCAGGCGAGCGCCGTCACGAGCAGAGCCCCCGGCAGCACGAACAGCGTGCCGGCCAGCAGCCCCCCCGCGAGGCCGCCGCGGCGCCAGCCCGCGTAGGTCGCCAGCTGCTGTGCCTCGGGGCCGGGCAGCAGCATGCAGACCCGCAGCGCGGCAAGAAACTCGTCTTCGTCGAGCCAGCGCCGCCGCTCGACGAGCTCCCGATGGAGAATCGCAACCTGCCCGGCCGGCCCGCCGAATCCGGTCGCCCCGATCATCAGCCAGGTCTGCCAGTCATTCTTCATGGCAACCGCCAGTCGTTCGTCATGACACCAGATATCCGGCCCAGTCCCACGGCTGGTGCGAGCGGCCATCGGCGAGTCCCCAGGCGGCGAGTGCGGCCTGCAGCTGGTCGCAGCCCCGCCGGCGCTCCTGGGCAGGCAGACTGGCCCGGCGCCAGGCGACGAGTGGCAGCGGCGGAGCGGCATCCCGCCAGGCTTCGTGCGGCAGTGTGTCGGCATCGAGCGACAGCACGAGGCAGTCGATGCCATCGGAGCGTCCAAGTGGCGGCGGTGCCGCACCATCGACGACTCGGCCGAGCAGCATCGTGCCCTTGAGCCGCTGAACCCTAGCTGCCAGCGTCGCTACGATGTCGTCAGCCCCGTCGTCGATGACCGTCATCACGACCGAGGGGTGCGCCGCCCAGATGGCGATGCAGTGCACCGCGTCATCGATGGCCAGCGGTTGCCCATCCGTCGGCTGCACGACGGTGATGACGGCCAGGCCACTCGTGTCGGCCGCGGTAAGCAGCGACTCCGGCGGGTCGGACACGACGGCCACGGCTCCTGCTGCCCGCAGCGACTCGAGATCGCAGGCGGTCGGCTCACAGGCCACGCCCCGCGGCACCCACCGCCGCCCCTCGAGCCACAGCGACCGGCCGCGGATGCCAGAGCGTCGCAGGCCGATGCGTCGGGTGCATTCGGCGACGGTTTGCCCGCCGGCAGTCGCCCGCACGTC
>JBILVW010000191.1:0-5789 GCA_044370205.1 Pirellulales bacterium
CGAGGGACATCCTGTCCCTCGCTCACTGCATGTCCGCTTCGCTTCGGCATCCTGCCTACGCTCGCTTCCATAGCCCGCGAGAGGGCATGTGCAGGCCCGAGCCTCCGCCTACGAGAGGCATTCCGGTGGGCTCAACGAGACAGGAACCACGGCTCCGTCGGGAGTGGGCACCCCCTCACGGGGTCAACGGGCGAGAGGCTGGCTGGCTTCGAGCAACGCAGCTGCGAGCTCGTCGCCGCCGACGCTGAACGTGGCGGCGATTTCGAGGGCCACCAGCGGGATGCCGCCGAGGTCGAGGCGGCGGACTTTCACGAGGTCTTTGAGCGTGGTGATCGCGAGGTCGGCGCTGCTGGCCCTTGCGGTCGCTGCAAGGGCCTCGATGTCGGCGTCGCGGTAGTGATGGTGGTCGGCGAACGGCGTGTAGGCCGCGATGGTGGCGCCGAGATCGGCGAGCGTCCCGCGAAACGCGGCCGGATTGCCGATGCCGGCGAACGAGGCCACGCGACGGCCGCGGAGGCGATCGAGATCGTGCAGGCCGCCGGCGTGATCGCGGAGCGCGACGGGGCGGTGGCTCGCTTCGGCCCAGGCCGCGGGTGAAGCACCACCGCGAGCGTTGATCACGGCCCGTCGGATTTCCGTCCGCCGTTCGGCAGCGACCACCGCGGCGCGGGTGAGCACGATCGCATCGGCGCGGCCGAGCGCTCGTGAGGGCTCGCGGAGCAGGCCGCGGGGAAACAGTCTGTTGCCTCCGAACGGATCAGTCGCGTCGATCGCCACGATGTCGAGGTCGCGGGCGAGGCGGCGATGCTGAAAGCCGTCGTCGAGGACGATGATGTCGGCTCCGTGATTCGCTGCCGCGCGGGCTCCGGCGACCCGGTCGCGATCGGCCAGATGCGGAATGCCGGGCACCACGATCGCGAGTTCGGCCGCCTCGTCGCTCACCTCGCCCCGCTTCGCACCGTAGCCACGGCTCACGATCGCCGGTCGGCGGCCTGCGGCCGCGAGCGTGCGGGCCGCCCAGGCGACGAGCGGCGTCTTGCCCGTGCCGCCGAGCGTGAGATTGCCGATTGAGACGACCGGGACGCCTCCGTCGTGAACAGGGAGCAGCCCACGGTCGTAGGCTTCGTTGCGGGCCGCCATGATCCAGCCGTAGGGCACCGAAATGGCGGCCAGCATGGCTCTGACGGCAGTCGGCCCCGGCCCGCGGAGCGAACCGTCGGTCAGGCGTTTGAAGGTGTCGGCGTCGGGCAGCAACGACATGAATCGCCCGGCGGGAGGCCGGAAACCATTGTTTGTTCAGCCGGTCGGGTGAGCGGACCGGCACACCATAGCAACGCCGCCGCGGGGCCGTCGCCCCGACCTGCCGATATACTGTGAGAAGCGACACCCGGGCGACTGTAATGGCCACGGCATCCACCAGCAGCGAGTCCCTCGCCGTGGCCACATGGGGCGACGCCGGCCCCGAGGCTTCGAAGTCGGATCGCTACCTCGCGCGGCGGCTTGCCGCGGCCGGCGCCGACTACAAGAGCGTAGCGGCCCTGACGTTCGCCTTGGCGGCGAGCATCGGTGGCATGCTTTGGCTGCTGCTCGGGATCGTGCTCGAGCACTGGGTCGTGCCGGGCGGACTGCCCGGCTGGTTTCGCTGGGCCTGGTTGGCTGCCGCCGTGGTCTCGCTGGGAGCCGCAGTCATCCGCTGGGTCGTGCCGCTCCTGCGGTATCGAGTGAATCTCGTCTACGCCGCGCGGGCGATCGAGGCGGATCATCCCGATCTCCACAACGACCTCGTCAACGCGGTGCTCGTCAAGGCCCATCCGGATGCGGCTGCACATTCCGTTGTCCGCACTCTCGAACGACGGGCGGCGAAGCGGCTCTCGAACGTACCGGCGGAAGGCGTCGTCGATCGCGGCCTCGCCCTGCGACTCGCCCTCGCCCTTGCGGGTCTCGTGGCTGTGGCCTGCCTGTATGAGCTCGCCGCGCCGAAGAGCCTGATCGTGTCGGCGGCCCGGCTCGTCGCTCCGTGGGCGTCTCTGGCGGCACCGGCGCGGGTGAGCATCGAGCCGCCGCGGCTGGCATGGCGGCATCCTGACGCGGCGGCGGAAGCGGGCGGCCAGTTGCATCCGCTCGATGCCGCCAGTGGCGCGGTGACCGTCGTTCGTGGGCGGCAGCTCGTCGTGTCGAGCCGCATCCGCGGCCTCGATCGCGACGAACGGGCTGAGCTCGTGGTGAGCCGCGTGCGGGACAACGGCAAGGTCGATGCGGGAGTTCCACCCTGGCGGTTGAACATGACGCCCGACGCCGAGGGGCGGCAGGTGGCCGTGTTGCCCGACACTGTCCGTGGACTCGAGCACGGCATCGAATTCACGATCATCGCCGCGGATGCCACCGGCGACCGGGTGCGGGTGGCGGTGGTCGATACGCCGGCGTTGCTCGTCCGCGAGGTGCGGTACGAATACCCGGCGTATACGCGGCGGCCGCCCGAGACGACGGCTTGGCAGGGCGACCTGCGGGGCGTCGAGGGCACGAAGGCCACGATCATCGCCGAGGGTAATCGGCCGCTCGACGCGGCGTGGATCGACCTCGGCTGCGACGGCAAGAAAGATGTGCCGCTGCGAGTCGGGCAGCATGATCTCTCGCGGGCGACGGGGAGCTTCACGCTCAGGCTCAATGCCGACCGCACGGGTCCCGCCGCCAGCTCCTATCGGCTCGGCTTCCAGCCGCAGAGCGGAGGATCCGACCGCGAGGAGGCGGTGCTCGAGAAGCTCGAGCACCGCATCGAGGTGTCTGCCGATCTCGCGCCCGAGGTGGCGATCGAGGAGCCGCGAGCGAAGGCTTTGAAGGTGCCGCCCGGAGCCCCGGTGGCGATTCGGGTGCGGGCGGTCGATCCGGACTTCGGCATCGCCCGAGTGGCGCTCGAGACGCGACTGAAGGGGGGCGAGATCCAGCCTGATACCCAGATCTTTCGGGGTGACAAAGCTGGCGTGATGAAGATCGATGGAGTGATCGTGCCGGAGCGGCAGGGGGCCGGGCCGGGAAGCGTGCTCGAGTATCGGGCCGTCGCCATCGACAACCGGCCGGAGTCGCCGAACGTGACCCGCACGGAATGGCGGTCGCTCGAGATCGACCCGAGTGCGCCACCTGCTCCTGCGCCTCCGCGCCGCGAGGATCCGAAGCCGGACCAACAGCCGCAGCAGGGCCAGCAGGGCCAGCAGGGCCAACAAGAACAGCAGGGCCAACAAGACGGGAAGCAGCAGGGCCAACAAGACGGCAAGCAAGAGGGGCAGCAGTCCGGTGGTCAGCAGGGTGGGCAACAAGCCGGTCGAGAAGGCGGGCAGCAAGGGCAGCCAAAGGATGGGCAGGAGAGCAATCAACAAAAGAATGCACAGCCCGGAGGCAAGCAGGAGGGCGGTCAGGAGGGGCAGGGTGCAGGTGAGAAGCAGGGTGCAGGTGAGAAGCAGGGTGCAGGTGAGAAGCAGGGTGCAGGCGAGCAACAAGGTCAGCAACAAGGTCAGCAGCAGGGAGCGAATGAAGGCGGCGGCCGTCAGGAGAACGGCCAGCCCAAGGGCAACGGCGAGAAAGAAAAAGCGGAAGGCCGCCCCCAGCCGGGCGGTGGGCAACGCCGCGACAACAGTGCCGTCGCCCACGACGGCACGAATGACGGCGAGGCGATGGAGCGGCTGCTCGAGAATCGCAAGCAGGAGCGGGGCCAGGGCAAGGGCGGTGAGTCTGGGCAGCAGAAGACAGATCAGGCCGGCCAAGCGGACAAGCCGAAGAACGGTCAGGGCAACGCCGAAAAAGAAAACGAGACAGACCACGAGCATGCGGAGTGCCGCGATGCGAACGGCAAGCCTTGCGGCAAGGAGGGTTGCCCCTCGTGCAAGGGTGGTTCGGCCGCGGGCGGCGGCGCTGCGGGAGGCCAGTCACAGGGCGAGCAACCCGGACAGGGCCAGCAGCCGGGCGGGCAACAGGGAAACAAGTCGGGCCAGGGTGGAAAGCAGGGCCAGGGCACGGCCGGCGATCAGCAGCAAGGGAGCGGCGACACGCAAAAGGGTGAGCCACAGCAGGCCGCGCCGGGCAAGGCAGGCGGCGAGCAGTCAGGCGACGGGCGCGGTGAGAGTCAGGACGCTGGACAGGGCAATTCTGTCGCAAAGAAACCGGACGCTGCCACTGCCGGCAAGAATGGAGAGGGAAAACCGGGGGCGTCGCAGGGTGACGGGCAGCAGCCGGGAGCCGCCGCTGAGGGGCAAGACGCAGCCCGCGGCGACGGCCAGCCTCAGGTGGCCGCCAACAAGGCACAGCCTGGTGGGAAGCCCGGAGAAAAAACCGGTGACAAACCAGGCGACCCATCTCGAGGAAAGCTCGGACAGCCTGGCGATGCCGGTGCGGCGCAGGCCGGTGGCAGCAACGAGCAGCCGCAGCAGAATGCCGTCGGTGCCGGCGGTGCGGCGGGGGGTGATCGCAATGAGCGCGGGGCTGACAACGCCGCCGAACCGCCTGCCCGCAAAGAGATGGAGTGGACGGAGCAGGATCAGGCCAATGCACGCAACGCGGCCGACCTCGCGCTCGCCCATCTGCGCGACGCCGTGAACGGGGGCCGCACCGACGTGCTCGATGCGCTCGGCTGGACGCCGGAGCAGGCCCGCGCGTTCCTCGACCGCTGGGAAAAGATGCGGCGGCGTGCCGACACGGGCGACGCCAAGGAACGCAGCCGGTTCGAGCGAACGCTCCAGAGCCTCGGCCTTCGTCCCGATGGCGTGCGGAGTTCACGGGACGTGCCTGCCGACGCCAAGGGAGGCCAGGCCGAAGGGCGGCGGTCGAAGCCCCCGGCCGACTATCGCGATCAATTTCGGGCGTTTCTCCAGGGCACGAGCGTGAGCGGCAACGGCGAATGAGCGACACCTTCGAGGGACCGCGGTATCTGGTGTCGTTCGGGCCCAAGCGGGTGCCGCACTGCTTCACCGATGTGCTGATTCTCGGCGGCGGGCTCGCCGGGCTCCGCGCGGCGCTCGCGGTGGATCCGCAGCTCTCGGTCACGGTCGTCACCAAGGACGACCTCCGCAGTTCGTCGAGCCAGTGGGCCCAGGGGGGCATCGCCGGTGTGGTCGATCCCGAAGACCGGTTCGACAACCACGTGGCCGACACCCTCGTCGCGGGTGGCGGGCTCTGTCACGAAGACGTGGTCGATTCGGTCGTCCGCGAGGCACCGGCGCGGATCAACGAGTTGATCGCCTGGGGCACGCGATTCGATGCCCGCAACGGCACGCTCGAACTCGGCCGCGAGGGAGGCCACAGCCATCATCGCATCGTGCATGCCCTCGGCGATGCGACCGGCCGTGAGGTGATGCGGGCCGTGATCGAGCAGACCCGCCGCCTCGAAAATCTCTCCGTCTGGCCCGACACCTTCACGATCGACCTCGTGACCGACGGCGGCGTCTGCCGCGGGGCGATCGTGTGGAACCCGGCCCACGGGAAGACGATCGTCTGGGCGCGGCGGACGATCCTGGCAACGGGCGGGGCGGGGCAGCTGTACCGTGAATCGACGAATCCGCCGGGGGCGAGCGGCGACGGCCTGGCCCTGGCCTGGCGGGCCGGCGCGGAGCTCCGCGACATGGAGTTCATGCAGTTCCATCCCACCGTGCTCTACATCGCCGGCGGTGCGCGGAGCCTGATCACGGAGGCCGTGCGGGGCGCGGGTGCCCACCTCGTCGATCGCGACGGGCGGCGGTTCATGCCGGAGTTCGACCCGCGGGCCGAGCTCGCGCCGCGGGACGTCGTCTCGCGGGCGATCACGG
>JBILVW010000267.1:0-4584 GCA_044370205.1 Pirellulales bacterium
ATCGCACGCACCATGCGAGCGTGTACCTTGACCTCTCGCACCTCGATCCGGCGATGGTGCGGTCGCGGTTCCCCGGCATGGCGGAATTGTGCGCGAAGTTCGGGCTCGCCCTGGCCCGTGACCGGATTCCGGTGCGGCCCGGCGCCCACTACATGATCGGCGGAGTGTCGGTCGATGCGGACGGCCGCACGAGCGTGCCGGGCCTGTTCGCGGCCGGCGAGGTGACCTCGAGCGGCCTGCACGGCGCGAATCGCCTGGCGAGCAACAGCCTGCTCGAAGGCCTCGTCTACGGGGCCCGCGCCGGCGAGGCCGCGGCCGCCGACGTGCTCGCGTCCGGCGGCGACGACTTTCACATTCCGCCGCTCTCCCATCCGCGGCAGGCGGAGGCCAACGGCGAGGTCGCTGCCGGCCTCGACCTCGGCGACATCCGCAACTCGCTCCAGGCTCTCATGTGGCGGCACGTGGGCGTGGAGCGAAGCGGCGACTCCCTCGCCGAGGCGCTCGACCTCGTCGAAGGCTGGTGCCGCTACGTCCTCCCGCGGCAGTTCTCCTCTCCCGAGGGCTGGCAGCTCCAGAACATGCTCGAGGTCTCCCGGCTCATGATCCGCGCGGCCCTCGAGCGGCAGGAAACCCGCGGCGTTCACTTTCGCGCCGATTTTCCGAAGGCCGACCCGCACTGGCTCCGGCACATCGCCTGGCACCGCGGCGTCTCTGCCCCCAGCCTCGAGCCGCTGTCGGGCTGCGCCTAGCGTCGGCTCGGGGCTGCCCACGCCCCAGCCGCCGGACGTTCGCTACAGGCATCCTGCCTTTCGCTCACTCGATGGCGGCTGCGCTCTCGGCATCCTGCCTTCGCTTGCCGCCAACGCCGGCGTCTGGGGCATGGGCAGCCCCGAGCAAGATGACCCGCATTTTCTGGCAGGGGGAGCGGGCCGGGGGTCGCGCGCAGCCGCCGGTGAATTTTGACTGCCAGAGTTTGCATACCACGTCAGTTGAGCATGCGACGTCAAAATCCGCCGGCGGCGAGCACGAGCCCCCGGCCGGCGATTTGGGCGAGTTGACGTTCTTCCGAAGTGGCAAAGACGACAGGGTTGCCGGGAATGGCGCATGCGGAAACAATGGCGGCGTCGAGGAATCCAGAGGCGACGAACTAATGCAGCATGCAGCGAATGGATCTCAGGCGGCCGGACCGGCCATGATCGAGGCCGACGGGCTCTCCAAGTTTTACGGCGACTTCATCGCCATCAAAGACATCACGTTCAGCGTGCCCCGGGGCGAAATCGTGGCCTTTCTCGGGCCCAACGGCGCCGGCAAGAGCACCACGATGAAGATCCTCACGGGCTACCTGGCGCCGTCGGCCGGCCGGGCCCGGATCGCGGGCCACGACATGGCCACCGATCGGCTGGCCGGGGCCGAGCGGCTCGGCTACCTGCCGGAAAACGGCCCGCTCTATCCCGACATGACGCCCCGCAGCCTGCTCGAATTCTTCGCCGACGCCCGCGGGCTGGCCGGCGACCGCAAGCGGGAGCGGATCGAGGCGGTGGTGAAGCAGTGCGAACTCGGCAGCGTGATCGGCAAGGCGATCGGCAAGCTCTCGAAGGGCTACCGGCAGCGGGTGGGCATGGCCCAGGTGCTGCTGCACGAGCCCGACGTACTGATTCTGGACGAGCCCACCAGCGGCCTCGACCCCAACCAGATTCGCGAGGTTCGCGAGACGATCCGGCGGCTCGGCGAGAAGAAGACGATCCTGCTCTCAACCCACATCCTGCAGGAGGTGGAAGCCCTCGCCGATCGAGTGATCCTCATTTCCGAGGGGCGGCTGCGGTTCGACGGACCGCCGGCCGACCTGCGGCGCGACGGCCGCAGCCTCGACGAGCGGTTTCACGAACTCACCCGCTCCGCCTGACTCCCTGACAGAAAGTGCCGCGGCAAGGCGACGAAGCCAAGCCGATGGAGGGTTCAATGACGTTCCAATGGATTGACGAGTTGCATATCCCCGCTGACGCCAGAAGCGCCAGGCAAGGGGTCGGCGTGAGGATGTCGAGCGTGGCGGTCCTCCGCCGGCGAGACAACTCATGCCGCCCCGCCGCCATCCGGGTTGAATCGACATCGACTATAAAACTCAGCACACCCCAGACATGACCGCAGGACCGAAACCATGAAGTGGCACGTTCTCGACGCCGTTTTCAAGCGGAACTTCATCGCCTATTTCTCCAATCCCACGGGCTACGTCTTCATCTGCGTGTTCGTGCTGCTCGGGTCGCTGGCCGCCTTCTGGCCCCCCGAGTTCTTCAACGCGAATCTTGCGAACCTCGACCAACTCAATCGCTATCTGCCCTACATCCTGCTTGTGTTCGTGCCCGCGATCACGATGAGCGTGTGGGCCGATGAGCGGCGGCAGGGCACCGACGAACTCCTGCTCACGATTCCCGCGAGCGACTGGGAGGTGGTGTTCGGCAAGTACCTCGCCGCGGTCGGCATCTTCACCGTGGCGCTTCTCTTTTCCTGCATCTGCAACCTCGTCATCCTGCTCCGCTGGGGCACGCCCGACGCCGGTCTCTTTCTCACGAATTACCTCGGCTACTGGTTCACCGGCCTGGCGATGCTCGCGATCGGCATGGTGGCCAGCTTCCTGACGAGCAACCTCACGGTGGGCTTCATTCTCGGCGTGTTCTTCAACGCCCCCCTGGCCCTCGCCGACAAGGCCGGGGCCGTGATGGGCCCGAAGGCTGCCGACGCGGTGCGGAGCTGGAGCATCGGCGAGCAGTTTTCCGACTTCGGCCGCGGCGTGGTGAGTCTCTCCTCGATCGCCTACTTTCTCGGCATCGTGGCGGTCTGCCTCTATCTGGCGATGGTGCTCATCGGCCGGCGGCACTGGACGAGTTCGCGGGAAGGGGGGCGGATGGGGCTCCACTTCCTGGGCCGGACACTCGGCCTGGCTGCGGCGGCCGCGGGGCTGACGCTCCTCTGCCGCGCGGTCGACGTGCGGGCCGACTTTTCGGCCGAAAGAATCAGCTCACTGTCGCCCGACACCCGCCGGCTGCTGAGCGGCCTCGATGCGAAGCGGCCGATCGAGATCAAGGCCTACGTGAGCCCGACGGTGCCCGAGGATTACGCCCAGACGAGGCTCAATCTCCTCAACACGCTGCGGCAGTTTCAGCGGCTCGGCCGGGGGAAGGTGAACGTGGAGGTGATTCCCACGGAGCCGAAGACGGAAGCGGCCGCGCTCGCCCGGCAGCAGTTCGGGATCGAGCCGGTGAACGTGCTCTCGCGGGTGCGGGGCGCCTACCGTGACGAGGAGATCTTCCTGGGCTGTGCCTTCACCAGCGGTCTCGAGAAGGTGATCGTGCCGTTCTTCGACAAGGGCACGCCGGTGGAATACGAGCTCATCCGTTCGGTCTGCACGGCGGCCCAGCAGAAGCGGAAGCGGCTCGGCGTGCTCACGACCGACGCCGAGATCTTCGGCGGCTTCGACATGATGAGCGGCCAGTCGCGGCCGCGGCAGCCGATCGTCGAGGAACTCGAGAAGCAATACGACGTGGTGCAGGTCGATGCCTCGGCGCCGATCACGGAGACCTACGACGTGCTGCTCGCCGTGCAGCCGTCGGCGCTCGGGCCGGAGCAGATGACGAACTTCGTGGCGGCCGTGCAGGCCGGCCAGCCCGTGGCGATCTTCGAGGATCCGCTGCCGGTGCTGATGACCGACGTGCCGGGCACGGCCCAGCCGCGGCGGAGCCCGATGGGACCGATGGCCATGTTCGGCGGCGGCGGGGCCCAGCCAAAGGGTGACATCAACCAGCTCTGGGCGGCGCTCGGCGTGCGACTCTCGGCCGGGGCCGGCCGGCCGGCCATGGGGCAGATGGGAGGCGGCGGCCCGTTCGTTGTCTATCAAGACTACAACCCGCATCTCAAGCTCGAGTTGCCCAGCGAGTTCGTGTTCATCGATGCGAATCTCGAGGAGGGGGGCGGCGAAGGGGCGGCGCCCGGATTCAATCAGCAGCAGCCGATCAGCTCAGGCCTTCAGGAAGTGCTGTTTCCGTTTCCAGGGGCGATCACCCGTGACGAAACGGCCGACGTGACGTTCACGCCGCTGGTCCGCACGGTGGCCAACCGCACCGGCACGATCGAGGTCGATCAGGTGATGGGGAATCGCGGCGACATGCGGCAGCTGCGAATCTTCGAGCGGCGGGCCGACCAGTCGATGGTGCTGGCCGCGGCGATCGAGCGGGCGGCGAAGGCGGCGCCGGCGGGCGGTGAGGGTGAGAAGCCAGCCGCTGCGAAGCCCATTCGAGCCGTCGTGGTGGCCGACATCGACCTGCTCGATGGCCGCATCTTCGGCCTGCGGAGCCGGCCTGACGAGGTGTTCGGCCTCGACTTCGACAACGTGGAGTTCGCCCTCAACATTCTCGACCAACTCGCAGGCGACGAGCGGTTCACCGACATCCGCAAGCGGAAGCCGAAGCACCGCACCCTGGAGCGGATCGAGGACGCCGTGGCCGCGGCCCGCGAGGACGCCGACCGGCAGCGGGCTGCGTTCATCGCCGAGTTCGACCAGGCCGAGCGGGAGGCCAACGACGGCATGCAGAA
>JBILVW010000066.1:0-10374 GCA_044370205.1 Pirellulales bacterium
TGCGGCCCACGACCGTGGGAACGGAGAGGGCCACGTCGCGGAGACCGTAGCAGCCGGTCTGTACGGTCGAGACCGGCAGGACCCGCTTGGAGTCGAGGGCGATCGCATGAATCACCTCGGCGATCGACACGCCCACGGCGAAGCCGGCGCCGGTCTTCTTCTTGATCATCTCGGCGCCGCTCGTCTTCGCCCGCTGGAAGACGTCGGCCCCGAGCTTCGGCGTGTAGCCGGGATACTTCTCCAGCGGCAGGCCGGCGACCGACGCGCTCGACCACACCGGCACCATGCTGTCGCCGTGCTCGCCGAGGATCATCGCCTGCACCTGCGTGGCCGGGGCCTTGAGGTTCAGGGCGAGCAGGCTGCGGAACCGCAGCGTGTCGAGCAGGGTGCCGAGGCCGATCACGCGACCCTTCGGCAGGCCCAGCTCCTTCTCGGCGATATACGTCAGGATGTCCACGGGATTCGAGACCACGAGCACGTTCGCATCAGCCCGCATGCCCTTGGCCTTGATCTCTCCCAGGATCGACTTGAAGAGCACGACGTTGCGGTTGATCAGCGCGAGCCGGCTCTCGTCGGGCTTTCGCCGCAGGCCCGCCGTGATGCAGATCAGGTCGGCGTCGGCGAGGCAGTCGTAGCCGCCGGCGTGGATCACCTGGTCGGCGATCGCGGCGGTGCCGTGGAGCATGTCGAGCGCCTGGCCGTCGGCCAGTTCGGGATTCGCGTCCACGATCACGATCTCGTGGACGATACCGCCGAGCTGCAGGGCGAAGCCTGCCGACGAGCCCACGATGCCACCGCCGCCGATGATGCCGACTTTCATGTGAGTGCTTTCTTCAATGTCCTGTGAGTTACTAGGCAGCGGCGATGCCGAGCTGCCTGCAGACCTGCTCCGTGACCGCCTTCACGAGAGCTTCGTGGTCGAGGCCCGCCGGGGCGACCGGCCGCGAGGCGTTCTCCGGGTCGGCCCCCATCGGGTGGGGCGCGTCGAAGGCCTTGCGGGTGACGCCCGTCGTGCCCCAGCTGGCGCGGAAGACGTCGTTGGCGCAGATGTCGCAGTTCTCCATGTTCTTGTCGAGCCGCGGATCGGTGTAGCCCCACTTCGCCTTGAGGTCGAGCAGCTCCTTCGTCTCCTGCTTCGTGAGGTAAGTCACGCGGCCGAGGTCCTTCGAGAGCATCAGGATCCGGCAGTAGGCGTCGAGGATCTCGGTCCACCAGTAGGCCTTCTCGACCGTCTCACCGAAGCTCACGGTGCCGTGGTTGGCCAGGATCACGACGTTCGACTGCTTCACGAACGGCTTGACCGTGTCGGCGAACTTCTGGCCGCCCGGGGTTTCGTAGCGGGTGATCGGCACGTCGCCGAGGAATACCTCGACCTCGGGCAGCACGCACTGCGGGATCGGCTCGCGGGCCACGGCGAAGGCGGTGGCATGCGGCGGGTGGCAGTGCACCACCGAATTGATGTCGGGCCGCTCCTTCATGATCGTGAGGTGGAGCAGGATTTCGCTCGACCGCTTGCGGTTGCCGGCGACCTGGTTGCCTTCCATGTCGACGATGCAGAGATCGGAGGGCTTCATGAAACCCTTCGAGATCATCGTCGGGGTGCAGAGCACCTCCCGCTCGTTGAGTCGGAACGAGATGTTGCCGTCGTTGCCGGCGGCGAAGCCCTTGTTGTAAATCCGGCGGCCGATGTCGCAGATCTCCTCCTTGAGCTGGGAGAGCGACTTGTCGGTGGTCTTGATCTGGCCTGTGGCTGCCATGACTGCTCCTTCGGGTGGCGAGTGGGGGTTCGTGGTGTATGGGGTGTGACGCCGCTGCGTCTTCTCGATTCTGACCCACTTTTCGGGTCGCGGTCGGATTGTCGGTTACGGGGTCATTGAGTCAGGGGTGGGTCGTGCGGGTCATGTCGGTTGTGCGGGCAGGTCGAGCCGGTCGATGAGGGCCGCGACGTAGGCGTCGATCGGCTTGTCGGCCGGACGGAAGGGCTGGGCGGCCTCGCCCCCCTCGCTGAAGGCGACGAGCTGCCCGTCGCCGGCGCCGAGGTCGTCCCAGGCGACGAGCGGCTCGGCCGGGCCATCGCCGGCTGCGAGGTCGTTGGGCCCCAGTGGCACCACGAGGCGGAACACTCCCCCTCGCACCGCGGAATGAGGCTCCACGAGGGTCACCGTGCCAATGGTTTTGCCGAGTCGCATCGCGTCACCTGCTCGATGGATGGGTTACGTCAACCGGAGTGGTCCGGCGGCGGGACGGCATGAGTTGCCTCGCCGGCGGCCGCACGCCACGCTCGGCATCCTCACGCCGATCCCTCTGCCTCGCTGGTTGGATGACGTCCATTGATATGGTCCGGCGGCGGGACGGCATGAGTTGCCTCGCTGGCGGCCGCACGCCACGCTCGGCATCCTCACGCCGATCCCTCCGCCTCGCTGGTTGATGGACGTGTGTCATTCAGTGGGAGTGGGTTTTGCAGCCGCAGCCGGCGGGCGCGGAGGTGAGTTCGGAGGGGAGGGTGCCGGCTGGCCGTGACGCGAAGTCGGTGCAGAGCCGTTCGAGGCCGCCGGAGAATGCAGCCGGATCGACGATCAGGAGGTTTGCCTGGCAGTCGGCAGCGGCGGCCGCGAGCTGCGTTGCGTCGCGGCCGGTGACGGCTCGCAGGCTGGCCGATCGGTTGGCGAGGATTGCGGCAACAGCGGGCCGGCTTGTCAGCAGGATGCCCCTGGCGGCGTCACGCGAGGCGTGCGTCGCGAGTGTCGTGATCACGTCGGCGAGACCCGACGGAGGGAGCTGCTGGGCGGCCGGCACGGCACGTGCGATCGCGGCGGCCTTGGCGGAAGGGTCTGCCTTGCACTGGGCATGGGCGATCAGGAATGGACGGAGCGGGGCGGCCGATGCGGCCGCAGGCGAGCCGCCTCCGCGCACGATCGTGATGGCGGCCTCTTTGGCGTAGTCGCGGGCCGAGGGGGTCACGACGGCTTTGGCCTCGATCACGACGTGCTTCGTGCCCGCCGGCAGCCGCTCGAGGGCTGCGAGCGTGATCACCTTGTCGGTGAGTGCGGGGCCATGGCTCTTCGCCTCGGGAGCGCCGTAGCTACTCGAAGTGGTCGTAGCCACGGCAGCAGGAGCGGACGCCGCAGCATGGGGAGGCACCGCCGGCCGGGGCTCCGCCTGGATGCGGCGAATGACCTCGGCGACGAGCCGCTGCACGGTGTCGCGATCCAGTGTTGGTTTCGTCACGGGTGTTGTGTCTCGCTATCCCGTCGCTTCCGCTCCGGGCTTTCTGTGCGAATAGAGGTGGTCATTGCGTCATGACGCGTCGAGGAGCGCGATCGTGCTCCAGCGGGCGGGCGTGGTGTCGCTCTTCAAAAGGTCGCGGAGGAGGCGGCCGTCGCTCGTGATCACGGTGATGTCGCCGGCGCCGGCGCCGACCGTGTCGATCGCCAGTTGCGGGTCGCCGTCCGGGCTCGTGCGGTCGGCCATGAGCGGCTGCACCACGAGCAGACGCGGGCCCACGAGCGACGGGTGTTTCACCGTCGCCGTCGCCGTGCCGATGATGCGGGCCAGTTGCACGGGGTTCAGCTCACGGAGTCAACGCTGCCAAGAATCCGGAGGTCGTCCACGAGCGTGCACCGCCGCTGCCGGGTGAACGTGAGCGGGGTCGTCACGCCCTCGCCGGTGGGCGTGGCGATCGAGAACGAAAGGTAGCCCTCGCCGCCGAGGCCGAGGCCGGCCACGCTCGGGCCGTTCTTCACGAACAGCGTCGTGTCGAGCAGCCTGCCCATGCGGGTCATCGTGCGGACGTTCGTCGAATGGATGATCGCGGTGTGGCGGAAGCCGTGCTCGCTCGCGTGAGCCCGGTCGATCGCCTCGTCGGCATCCTTGCACCGCACGAACGGCACGAACGGCATCATCTGCTCGGTCGGCACGAACGGGTTGTCGTTGTCCGTTTCACCGAACACGAGCTCGAGGCCCGCGTGCCCCGTCGCGCCGGCGGCCTGGGCGAGGAGCGCGGCGTCCTGCCCGAGGAGGTCCTTGCAGGGCACCCAGTGGCGGTGGGCTCCTTCGCCGGTCATCACGATCGCCCGCTTCGTGAGGGCATCGACCTGCTGGGCATTGAGCCGCAGGGCACCGGCCCGCTCCATCGCGGCCATCATCCGGTCGAACACGCTCGCCACCACGAACACCTGCTTCTCGCCGATGCAGAGGAGGTTGTTGTCGTAGGCCGCGCCGGCGATGATCGAGCGGGCGGCGTTGTCGAGGTCGGCCGTCTCGTCCACCACCACCGGCGGATTACCCGGGCCGGCCACGATCGCCCGCTTGCTCGACTGGAGCGCCGCCTTCGCCACGGCCGGGCCGCCGGTCACGCAGATCAGCTTCACGCCGCGGTGGTTGAACAGGGCGCCGGCCGACTCCAGTGACGGCTCGGCCACGAGCGAGATCAGGTTGTCGACGCCGAGATCGCGGTGGATCGCGGCATTGAACCGCCGCACGCCCTCGGCGGCGATGTTCCGGCCGCTCGGATGCGGGTTGACGACGACCGTGTTGCCGCCGGCGAGCATGTTGATCGCGTTGCAGGCGATCGTGGGGAGCGAATGGGTGACCGGCGTGATCGCGCCGATCACGCCGAATGGGGCATGTTCGATCACGGCCAGGCCGTGATCACCGCTGAACACCTCGCTCTGCATGAATTCGACGCCCGGTACCTTCTCGCCGAGCACCTTCAGCTTCTCGATCTTGTGGTCGAGCCGGCCGATCTTCGTCTCGGCGAACTCCATGCTGCCGAGCTCCTCGGCATCCTCGATCGCGATCCGGCGCACGTGGGCGATCGCCTTCTTGCGTCCCTCCACACCGAGCCGCTCGAGTTGGTGGAAGGCCTCGGTCGCGGCGGCGACGGCCTCGTCGACGGACGAAAAGACGCCGTTGGCGCCTTCGTATGACCCTGCCATGGCCGGAGCGGCTGCCGCGGGGGCCTTGGGGGCGGCGGGCGTGGTCAGCTCGGCGATGACCTGGCGGACGATGGCGGCGATGTCGGGGGCGGTCGTGGTGCTCATGGTTAGCTGCGTTTGAAAACTTCAGTGCCTTCGATGCGGACGGTGTCGACGAGGCCGATCACGACCGCGTCGATGGGGAGGGTTTTGGTTTCGGGGGTGAGGCGGGCGCTCGAACCCTGGGTGACGAGCACGAACTGGCCTTCGCCGGCGCCGAGCGTGTCGACGGCGATGAAGGTGCGGCCCGTGGAGACGAGCTTCGTGCGGGTCTTCTCGTCGAGCCGGTAGGGCTCCACGACGAGCAGCTTGTGGCCCGTCATCGAGGCGGTCTTCTGCGTGGCCACGACCGATCCGGTCACGAGTGCGACGAACATCAGCCACCCCCTTCTTTCGATTGCTTCGAGTGTGCGGTCCCGCCGGCCAGCAGATCGCGGGTCTGCCGGGCGACAATCAGTTCTTCATTCGTGGGAATCACCCATACCTTCACGCGGGCGGCTTTCGCCCCGATCTCGCGCTCGCCCGCCGCTTTCGCATCATTGGCGGCTGGATCGACCGCGATTCCGAGGTCCTCGAGACCAGCCAGCACCGCCGCGCGGGTCAGCGGCGAGTTCTCGCCGATGCCCCCCGCGAAGGCCACGCCGTCAAGGCCGCCGAGTTCCACGATCCCCGCCCCGAGCCAGTGCCGGATCGACGCCACGTAGACGTCGATCGCGGTCTGCGCCCGACCGTTGCCGGCGGCCGCGGCCTCTTCGAGATCCCGCATGTCGCCCGACTTGCCCGACATGCCCGCCAGGCCGCTCGTGCTCGAGAGCTCCACGAGCAGTTCCTCGAAGCCCTTGCCCGTCGCCTTCGCCACGTGGATGAGGGCGAACGGGTCGAAGTCCCCGGCCCGGTTGTTCTGGGGCAGACCCGACTGCGGGCTCATCCCCATCGACGTGCCGACGCTCTCGCCATTCTTGATCCAGCACACGCTGCTCGATCCACCCAGGTGGCAGGAGATCACCCGCCGGCCACGCGGGCCGGCCGGCACGAGCTCCGTCATCCGCTCCGCCACGAAGCGGTGGCTTGCGCCATGAAAGCCCCACCGCTTCACGAGGTGCTTCTCGACCCACTCCGTCGGTACGGCGTAGAGCGAGTTTCGTGGCGGGATCGTGGCGTGGAATCCCGTCTCGAACGCCGCCACCAGCGGCACCTGCGGCATCCGTTCCCCCAGCAGCCGCATCGCCCGCACATAGGGCGGGTTGTGCGCCGGGGCCACGAGTGCCATTTCCTCCATCGCAGCGAGCACGTCGGGCGTGACGCGGACGACGCCGCTTACCCGACCGCCGTGCACCGCCTTGAATCCGACCGCCGCCACCTCGTCGACGCTCGCCAGCGGCCCGCCCGGAGCGGTGAGCTGGTCGAGCGCCGCCTTGAGGGCGACGGCATGGTCCGGCACCGGCATCACCGCCTCGAGCTTCGTCGGCTCGCCCGTGGCCGACGTGCTCGCATACACGCGGCTTTCGGCCGCGCCGATGCGTTCCACGCCACCGCGGGCAAGCTCCCGCCCGCCGACGGCTCCCCGGGATGCGGGGAGGTCGAAGAGCCGGTACTTGAAGCTGGTGGAGCCGAGATTGGCGACGAGGATCTTCATGATGCGGGTGCCTTCCGTGGCGGGGGTGGAATCAGCTGAAGAAGGCGGCGACGAGGCTGTCGGCCGGACGCGGGATCACGTGGCTGGCGACGAGTTCGCCCACCTGCTGAGCCGCGGTCGCACCGGCCTCGACGGCCGCACGCACGCTGCCCACGTCACCCTGCACGACCGTCGCCACGAAGGCGTTGCCGATGCTGATCCGCTTGAGAATCTTCACGTTGGCCGCCTTGGCCATCGCGTCCGTCGCCTCGACGAGGCCGACGAGTCCCTTGGTCTCGAGAAGTCCTATTGCCGTATTCATGCTCTGTCCTTCTGGTTGGGTCTTTCTGGTTCTGGAATTGGGAAAAAGATCAAGTTGCATCTGTCGAGAAGGGCTCGTTCAGCCCCTTGTTCTCATTCAGCCTTGGGCAGGCAGCACGATCCCGAGGTCCTCGTGAGGACGCGCGATCACCTGCACGCTCACCACGTCGCCGATCCGGCCGCCGGCCGCCGCACCCGCGTCGGTCGCCGCCTTCACCGCGGCCACGTCACCCGAGACGAATGCCGTCACGAGTCCGCTGCCGATCTTGTCCCAGCCGATGAAAGAGACGTTCGCCGCCTTCATCATCGCGTCCACCGCCTCGACGAGGGTGACGAACCCCTTCACCTCGATCATGCCGAGGGCTTCGACGTTCTTCGCCATCTGTTGCCTTGCTCCTGTGTCACTCTTGCTACCAGCCTTGGCGGGGCCGTCCCCGCCGACCGCACCGGCACGCGCCGGCTGCACGGTCGTGTTTCGTGGTCGTGATCGCTTCGCCGCCTTTTTCTTCGCCATGGCTGCTCCGGATCACTTCTGTCTGACGAGTTCGACGCTCGTCGCGTGGTCGAGATCTGCCGCGTTGCCTTCGTCGGTGTCGATGTGCACCTCGAGTTTGCTCGTGGCATCGGCCCGCACGAGCAGGTCGCGGAATACGGTCGCGCAGCTGCCGTTGATCACCAGGCTCATGCGGTCGCCGTCTTTCACGCCGAAGTGCTCGGCGTCGGCGAAGTTCATGTGCACGTGCCGCTCGGCACGGATCACGCCCTCGGTGAGTTCGATCGCCCCGGCGGGGCCCACGAGCACGCAGCCCGGTGTGCCGGCGATCTTGCCGCTGGGCCGCACGGGCAGATCGATGCCGAGCGAGATGCCGTCAGTGAAGGCGAGTTCGACCTGCGAGGCTTTCCGCGTGGGACCGAGCACCCGCACGGTGGGCAGCATCTTGCGCTTCGGACCCACGAGCATCACGGTCTGTTCCGCCGCGTAGAAGCCGTCCTGATAGAGGCCTTTCATCGGCGTCAGTTTCTGACCGGGGCCGAAGAGCTTCTCGACATGCTCGTCGGTGAGATGGCAGTGGCGGGCCGAGATGCTCACCACGAGTTTTGGCTCGGCCTTGCTCTTCGCTGCGGCCTGTGAGGGGGGCGGCCCGCCGGCGGACCGCAGCACGATCTCGCGGACGATCCGTTCGACGCTCGCGCGATCGAGCCCGGCCGACAGGCCGGAAGTGGCGGCATGGATGCCGTTCGGGGAGGGATTCATGGTGGCGGTCATGCGGGGCGATTCCTGCTCGGGAGCGTGGGCATGGGGCCATCGGCGTCGACGGACGGCACGTCGGCGATGATCAGCCGGGCGCCGGCCTTGGAGATCCTCTGCCGCCAGCCGTCGGAGAGGCCGTCGTCGGAAACGAACACGTTGATCTTGTCGAGGCCGGAGACGAGGGTGAGGCTCTTCTGGCCGAACTTCGAGCTGTCGGCGACCACGATCACGCGTCCGGCGGCCTTGAGCATCGCCTGCTCGGTTTCGGCCAGCAGCAGGTGGGCATTGAACAGGCCTTCGTCGGCAATGCCGGCCGCCGAGAGCACGGTCGTGGTGACGTGCAGCCGACCGAGCAGCTCGTTGGCGTAGGGGCCGAGGCAGACGCCCGTCCTGGGCGACACATACCCGCCGAGCAGCACCAGGTCGGTGCGGGCCTCGGAGGCAAAGAGATTCGCGACGGGCAGGCTGTTGGTCACGACCTGGAGCGACCGGCCGACAAGCAGCCGGGCGACCTCATAGGTCGTGGTGCCGCCGTCCAAGAGCACGGTCTCCCCGTCACCGATCACTTCCGCTGCCTTGGCTGCAATCGCGCGTTTAGCGGCCCAGTGTGCTGGTTGCCGTTCATCGAATTCGGCCAGTCGGGGCATCCCGCCGGCGTAGAGCACGCCGCCGTGGGTTCGCTTCGCCGAGCCCTGTTCCTCGAGGGCGTCGAGATCGCGGCGAACGGTCGATTCCGACACACCCAGCTCGCGAACGAGTTCATCGAGAGCCGCGAATCCGCGGATCCGGATGAGGTCGAGCAAGCGGCTGCGGCGTTCGTGATTTTGCACGGCTTCTGGCTTCCTGCGACCGTTATTGTGATCGAAAAGCATTTAATTTCAATCACAAAAAGATGGTAAACAGCCAGATAATGGAGTATTACGGGCCTTAAAACGCGCAAGTGCCTGCGCAGCAAGGGTTTGTGCCGCCTGCGCAAGCTCTGAGGCCTTTCAATCGTAGGTCGCGTTTCGCGACGAGGTCGCTGGGCGGTACAACCGCGACGTGGCCGTTTTTCGCCCCGTTCTTGCCGTGTCTCAGGCTCCATTCCCCAAAGCGGGAGCGGTCGCCTGGACGATTGCTTCCCTCGATCTCGAGTGGGAGCAGCCGCTCGTCGAGTCACTTCTGGTCGCGTGCGCCGCCGATCCTGTGGCCGGGCCGAGGCTGTCGCTGGCTGGCGTACGTGCCGAGTTGGCGAGTCGCCCCGATCGCATGACTGCCGGGTTTGTGGCCCGGGCCACGCAGGGGGCGGCGGTGGCCGACGTCGTCGGACTCGCCATCGTGGTCGAGGCCTTGGCCGCGGGGCGTCGGCGGTTTTCGCTCAGCTGGCTGCTCGTGCATCCGGCGGTGCGGCGTGAGGGCATAGCGACGGCCTTGCTCGCCCGCGCGTGCGACCACGTTCGAAAGCGTGGCGGGGCGGAGATCGCTGCGGAAACCCTCGATTCCTGGCCTGTCGCCGTCGCCTTCTGGCAGACCTTCACTCGCGACAGGTAGCCCGCTCGCTCCGCGAGCGGCTGGTACCATCCATCCACACGAGTCTCCCGATGGTGCCACGCCCCCACCTCTCTGAGCAGCCTTCATCCGCAGCCGCGCACCGGCCCGGGGCATCCCGCCGGCTGTTCATCGGGCTCGTGGTGGGCGTGATCTGCGGATTGGTGGCGAATCGGCTCGGGGCTGGTACGGCGCTCGTCGATCAGGCGGTGGCCGTGGCCGACGTCATCGGCAATCTGTTTCTTCGTCTGCTGTTCGTCATGGTGGTGCCGCTCGTCGTCTCGGCGTTGGCCCTGGCCGTGGCCGAAATCGGCGACCTCGGCAAACTCGGCCGGCTCGGTCTGGCCACGCTCGCCGTCACGGTGGTGCTGTCGAGTTCCGCCGTCCTCATCGGTGTCGGACTCGTGAACCTGATCCGGCCCGGCGATGCGCTCGCGGCGGCCCGTGGCAACGAAGCCGGCGCGACGCCCGCTGCCGAGACGGAGCGGGTGCTCACGCAGGCGACGGGCATGAAAAAACTCCGCGACATCGTCATCGACATGATCCCCCAAAACCCGCTGCAGGAGATGGTCGGGGCCATCGACGGCAGCTCGAAGGGCAATGGGATGCTGGCGGTGATGGTGTTCGCGCTCCTGCTCGGGGCGGCGATCGCAGCCAATCCTGACACCTGCCGGCCGCTGGTG
>JBILVW010000414.1:0-2877 GCA_044370205.1 Pirellulales bacterium
GCCGTGGGATCTGGCCGCCTTGAGCGGGCCGCCGGCCTTCGAATGGCTCGACGACGCGGAACCCGTGCGGTCGCTCCTTTACGCGGGCGAGCCGTCCCAGGGGCACGCCACGCGGGTGTTCGCGTATTACGCCACGCCGGCGAGCATCGGCGGCGGTGGCGGCCCCGAGGATAATGCAAGGCGGGATCACGGGCATTAGTTGGGGCGGCTACACCACCTGCACCGTGGCCTCGCTCGACAGCCGGTTTCGTGCGGCAGTGCCCGTCTACGGCTGCGGCCATCTCCGCGACAACAGCTGCTGGCTCGGCGATTTCGAGCGGATCGGTCCCGGGCGATCATCGCGGTGGGCGGATCTCTACGATTCGGCCCGATACCTGCCGGCATGCCGTGTGCCGATCTTCTTCATCAACGGCACCAACGACTTCGCTTACCCGCTCGACAGCTTCATGAAGAGCCATGCCGACGTGAAGCACGCGGCGAATAACGTCCGCATCCAGGTGAACATGCCGCACGGCCACGAGGCGGGCTGGGCGCCGGCGGAGATCGCTGCGTTCATCGACACCGCAGTGCTCGGCACGCCGGGGCTGCCCGAGGTCGATGCGCCGGTGGTTGAGGATAAGACGGCGCGGTGCCGCCTCACGGTCGGCCGGTCGCGTCGGCACATCCACCGGCCAATGCCCGCGGCTTTTTCTTCACGGTCACCTCGTCCGCCGGGCTGCCGGTTCCCCGGCCGTGATCGTTCTTCCTGTTCAATGACGCGGGAAGGGCATCCCTGTGCCGCCCGCCGCGGGCCGTCACTTCTCCTTACCGATCTCGCCGGTGTTGGCGAGCACGTTGCCGGTCGGATCATTCGGCACCATGAGCATGTCCCAGATGCCGTCGGCGTAACTGGTCGTCCCGCCCAGCCCGGTCGGGTTGTAGGTGTCGGCTGCCCACTCACGGCCGGCGACATCGGGGTCTGTCTGCTCCCTGCGGGTGACTCGCGGCGAAATCCCTCGGACGGATCCGTCGCACATCACGACGTTGAGCACCTCGTGGTTTGCCTGGAGTCGAAACTTGTTGCAGCCATCCATCGGAGGCCGCTGCTGAAACATCATCGTGTTGCCGTAGGCGCCGCCGTCGGAATAAGAGATCGATGCGTTGCTTCCTGTGACCGCCAGATCGATGCCAAACGAATGCTCCTCGCCGCATGGAGCCGTGGCCGTGGGCAGAAACGCCACGCGGTAGGCCTGGCCGTTGTCACACTGCCTCATGGCCTCCCCGAACAGGATCGTGTTGGAGAGCCCATCGCTGACATGGGCGAACTGCCGGGGAAAAAGCCCGGTGCTTCCGCTGACGAGGTGGTCGAATGTCGCCAGAGTGCTGTTGCCATTGGTTCTCGCTCCAGTGGCTCTCTGGAATCGGCCTCCCATGGTCGGGCCGGACGCAGTGGTCGACAAGATTCTCCCGCCGCCGAATTTCAGCCACACATGCGCATTGGCAAGGTAGTTGGTCAGTGACCACCGCTGTCCGTCGCGCCCCATGATCATGGAATTGGGCGGCACGAAAGACCGATCATCGGAGCATTGCAGGCATTCCAGCGACTTGGCCGATTGCTTCTCGGCAAAATTCTGGGGGATGCCCAGTGGAAACGTGGATGTAGCCGTAATCACCGTCGTCTGGTCGTACCAAGGCCCCTGCGGCGGAGTGCCGACCTGCCCCACCAATTCGGACCTCGTGATGTTCATGGTCGCGCCGGTGAAGTTCACCGTAGCGACCACCGAGGTCTGCCACGTTCCTGGCTGGTAATCGGTGCTCGCCGGAATTGCCGGTGCCGTCATCGACCCGGTCACAACGTTGTACAACTCGACCTCGCCCTGGCTCGCCATCGGCAGCGAGTCGTAAAACACCTGTTCGCCAAGGTCGGGCAGGAGGAAGAGGAGCCAGCCACCGAAATACTCGTTCCCCCTGCCGTTCATGGATCCCCAGTATGGGGGCAGCGAACCATGCCTCGCATGGAATTGCTGCACGGCCGAGCCGAGCTGCTTGAGGTTATTGGCGCACTGGGATCGCCGCGCGGAACTGCGGGCCATCATCACCGCCGGCAGCAGGAGCCCCACGAGGATGCCGATCACGGCGATCACGACCAGCACTTCCACGAGCGTGAGGCCGCGGCGAATGGTGCTGTGGTTCATGATGTGCGGTCCAAAAGCCCCCTGCGGAAGCAGGTGGGATGACGCGTAGCAATCACGATCGGCGTGTTCGATCAAATGCCCGGCTGGTGATGGCCGGCGTCACCCCGCTCGCTTCCGCGAGGGGCTTCTGGAGCGGAGGGCCCAGGCCGCGGCGGCGATGCCGATGCCCGCAAGGGCGAGGGCACCCGGCTCGGGGATCACAACGGTGTACTGGATCAAGACATCGTTGCCGTTCTTCACGACGGTAAACGTGTTCTCCGCGCGGCTCGAGCTGGCGAACGCCTGGCCGCTAGCGTCGAACCAGTTGTTCGGGCTTTGCGTCAGCGCGAAGTTGCCGAAGTTCGATGTGGTGCCCGCCACGTCGAAGAGCGTCCAGGTCCGATCGCTGCCCCAGAAGGGGTCGGTCCAGTCGACGGAGCTGCCGGCGCCGGTGAAGCCGAGGCTCAGGCTCGTCGCGCCCGCGAAATCGAGGTCGCCCCCCACCACGATCTGGTCGTAGGCAACCGGAGAGTTGGAAGTCGTGTTGCCCCACAGCTCCCAGACCACCTGAGACGAACCGCCGGAGTAGGTCAGGTTGCTCGAGAACGTCTCGATGCCGGGCGAATTGCCGGGGGAGTGGATGCCCGCGATCGTGGCCGGCCCGCCCACCGTGCCCGAGCCCATGAGCGTGGCACCGGCGGCCACCGACAGGTTGCCTGCCCCG
>JBILVW010000415.1:0-2876 GCA_044370205.1 Pirellulales bacterium
AGGGCGTCGACAGTGACCACCCGGACGCCGAGTCCCTTGGCGGTATCGAGGGCTTTCTTCCGCCGCGAATCGTCGGTGGGCTTCCAGGCTCCCGCGCTAGCGACCGCGGCCACGCCGGCCTGCGGCGGTCCGGCATCCACCACCGCCGCGGTGCGGGGTGTCACCGAGTCGGCAACCGTGGCTCCCGCCTGCTCGACGAGCGACTTGAGCGCGGACAGCGACTGCTTCGGGCCGCCCCCCAGATCGACGAATCCCACGATGACGATCTCCGGCGATGCACCCGGCCGCCACAGGTTCGTGGCCACGCCGTCGCCCGGGAGAATCGTGCGGTCGATGTCGTCCGCGCGGATCACGCCCCGCGCGAGCGTGCCGCTTTCGACGGCCGTCACCTGCACCATTCCCTTCTGGGAGCCGACGAGCGGCTGTGGCTCGGTGGGATCGAAGACGGCCAGCAGCAGTCCGGGCCGCAGGCCTGCCGTGGACGAGAACGAGAGCAGCACGCTGCGATCCCGCTCGTCCACGTCGACGACCCGGCCATCGAAGCCCTCGATCCGATCGTCGAGCGGCAGTGAGGCAGCGATCGCCTTTTGCAACTGGTCGCCCGGTCGCACGCTGGCGGCCACCTGCATGCCGCCGGACATCCGCAGGTTGGCGAGCAGGCCGTTGAGGTCGCGGATCGCCTTCTCTCGATCCGTCAGTTCCTTGAGCACCATCCTCACCCGCTCGGGCCACGGCTCGGGCTCGTTCGAATCGGCCGGAGCCGTCTCGTACCGGCGTTTCGCCTCCGGCGAGAGCAGCGGGCCGAGCTTTCGCAGTTCCTCGATGATGGCCTGGGTCTGCTCCGACTGGGCCAACGCCTTCTTCTGTTCGCCGACCACCCCCTCCATGTTCTTCTCATGTTCGGCGCGGCGCGAGGTGAAGTCGTCGGCTTCCTTCTTCAGGGCATTTTGGGCTTCATCGCGGGCCTTCTCCGCGCCAGCCTGCGCGTCGGCGGCCTGCTTGACCGCCCGTTCCGAGTCGGCCGCGAGCTTCGAGTTTTTATCGACGAGGTTGGCGGTCTCGACGTTCGCG
The DNA here is from genome assembly GCA_044370205.1 of Pirellulales bacterium. Lineage (GTDB taxonomy): Bacteria > Planctomycetota > Planctomycetia > Pirellulales > UBA1268 > QWPN01. Next base: position 1,072 of record JBILVW010000415.1, read on the forward strand.
TCCTGCCGCTTCTTCTCCAGCCAGTCCACGAGGGCCCGGTACGACTTGTTTTCGTCCTGAAACGCGGAGAACCGCGTCGTGAGCCACTCGTTCTGCTCGGCTTCGATCGTGTCGGCCGTGTCCTTGTCGGTGCCGATCACGTCGCGCAGTCGGCCGAAGTTGGTCGTGAGCGTGTCGAGTTCCGCCTGCACCCGCCGCGCCTCGTCGGCGGCCTTGGCGACCTCCAGGTCTGCGTCCAGCTTCTGCTTGAAGAACAGATACGTCGTGACCGCCAGCACGAACGTGAGCATCACGAAGACGATCAGTGCGATGCTGAGGGTCGTCAGCGTCCGATTGGCAGCCATGCGCATGCGTTCCCGGGGACAGCATCCGCCTGAGGATGCCGATTTGCTATCGGCCTGCGACCGTCGCAGCCATCACGACACTGCCGATTGTAAGGGCTGTGACGCGGCCGCCGCTCAGGCCAGGCCGCCGAGCACGTCGTTCCAGCCGACCGGCGTGCCGGCTTCGACCGCCATCCGGCCGAGCAGGGCGGCCTGCGTGCTCCGGCAGAGAGCGGCTGTTTCGTCGCACCGCCCGCCGCCGAGGGCCGCGGTCACGAGGGCAGACATGGCCGCGGCATGAGGACTCTCCCGGCCGCAGCCGGCCGGCATCAAACTGGCAGATCCACGACTGCCGCTGACCGTCTCCTCGATTCGCGACCGGTTGCCCTGGCGGCGGTCGATCGATGCCTCGATGGAGCGGCCGTCGGCGAAGCGATAGCTGACCGCGGTCGATCCCGCGGCGATGCCACCGGGCTGGTCGGGCATGGCGGCCGGTAGGGCGACCACGGGACTGGCGTCGCCGAGGGCCCAGAGCGCCTTGTCGAGGGCGTGGATGTGATGCTCCACGAAATGGCCTCCGGAGAGTTCCGGGCAGGCGATCCAATTCCGGAGCCGCCACTCCTCGTGCGACCAGCCCGACTGCCGCGGACGGTGCCAGGGCAGACCGATGCTGCTCCGTACGGCGACGCCAAACAGCTCGCCGATCATGCCATCGTGCAGTCGGTCGATCACCTCGCTCGTGGCTGCGTCGTGGCGGAGGCAGAGTCCGGATGCGACGGAGAGTCCTCGGTTGCGGGCCTCCGCGCAGGCGGCCATCACGTCGAGCAGTCCACGGCCGTCGATGGCCGCCGGCTTCTCGCAGTAGACATGCTTGCCGGCGCGAATCGCGGCAGCCAGATGAAGCGGCCGCGTGGCCGGAGGCGCCGCGAGGATCACGAGATCGACGTCGATCGCGAGCAGGTTCCGCCAGGCGTCGGGTCCGGCGAACCGTCGCTCGGCCGGGCAGTCGAACTGCGGTCCGGCCGCCCGCGCGAGGATCCCCGCGCTCTCGGCGACCTGATCGCTGAAGAGATCCGCGAGACCTGCGATCACGACATCTGGTGCGGCAGCGGCAGCCTGCATCGCAGCTCCTGTGCCCCGGCCGCCGCAGCCGATCACGCCCACCCGCAGGCGGCCGGAACCGGAGAACAATCCGGCGGAAGGCAGTGGTGCCGCCTGGGCCGTCGCCACCGCGGCAGCTGCCGAAACGCCACCGATGAAAGTCCGTCGCGAGACACGCTGCGAGCATCGAAGAAGGTTCACGACGACAACTCCTGAGAAAGGGCAGGGCGGAGGCGAATGACCGACCGACATCACTGTAGTGAGCCGTTCCGTCGCGGTGCAAACGGCGCCGGCCCGGTTTCGTCGAAGCCTCCAGGCGCAACCTTTCTCATCCAAGCCCCCAGGCGCAAGCCGGGGGATGATGCGGGCGGCTTCGGGATG
>JBILVW010000067.1:0-10334 GCA_044370205.1 Pirellulales bacterium
GAAGGAGCGCAGCCCCGACCGGAGACACACCACGCGCCGCCGCCGGGACCATCCCGGAGGCTGTATCGTCCAGCCCGGCAACAAACGCCGCCGGGGTCGTCCACTTCAGGCCGCCATGCGGCCTTCGATGGTTGTAGTCCATACGCCACTGGTCGAGAACGACCCGGGCCTCTGGCAGGCTCAGGAACAACTCGCGGTCGAGCAGCTCGTCTCGAAGTCTGCCGTTGAAGCTCTCCACGTAGCCGTTCTCCCATAGGCTCGCCTTCTGACCTGCCCCCCTTAAACGAGGCCACTTCTGGAGCTCCTGCAGCTGCTTGCCCATCTTCGGATCCATGCCTCCATACTTCGTCCGCCAGCGGTAGTACGTCTGCCGGCTGATCCCCAGCCGTCGGCAGACGTCGGGCACGTTCGCGCCCTTCCCAAGGTCCACGTCAGCCTGCCGAAGCAAGCCCACGATCTGCTCTGCACTGCGTCCCTTCTTCATCAGAGAACCCTCTCCAGCCCCAGACGGGGCACGAGGAATCTCTCACAAGACCTGGGTCAGGATTTGGGGAGGGGATCGGAACGGGGCAGCGCTGCGTAAAAATAGTTGGCACATTTGCCGTGAATATGCCACCGTGCCAGCCGCTCACGTGTGCGGCCCGCGAGCCTCAGCCGCCGACGATGCGGCCGTCCCAGAGCTGCTCGAAGAAAACCCGCCAGGGCAGGATGCGAATGCCGCGAACCACGCGTTCCTCCGGTTCGTTGCAGACGACAATCGCGAGCCGAGGTCGGTGCGTTTCGATGAACAGCTGCAGCGACCGTAGGTCGCGATCATCGACGCGAGCCGTCCCTTTGACCTCGATGGCCACCTCCCCCTGCCCCGCCACGAAATCCACCTCGGCACCGGATTTCGTCCGCCAGAAACAGATTTCGTAGCCCAGCTCCCGATAGGAGGAATGGGCTGCCAGTTCCATGAACACGAGGTGTTCGAGTGCCCGGCCGAACTGCTCTCCGCGCGGCTCTGAGAGATGCCGTTTCGTCAGGGCGCCGGCGACCCCCACGTCGAAGAGATAGAACTTCGGTGCCTTGCTGATGACCTGCCTTTCCTGCCGCTTCTTGTAGGGCAGCACGAGCCGGCCGAGAAGCGTGTCGCAGAGAATCTGAAAGTATTCCTTCACAGTCTTTGCATCCACGCCACAGTCGCGGGCGATGTTGGCGTAGTTGACGAGTTCGCCGTGCGAATAACCGACCGCCTCGAAGAATCGAGAGAAGGCCGGCACATTCCGCGTGAGCCCTTCGTCGAAAACTTCCTCCTTGAGGTAGTCGCGAACGTAGGCTTCCAGGGAGCGGCGTGGGTGCGGCGACAGGTAGTGGGCCGGCAGCAGGCCATGATTCAGCGCCTGCATGAGATCGAACGGCCCGTGCGGCCCCTTCGTCGCCGTGAACTCCGCCGTAACCAGCGGGAACATCTCGAACCGCCACGCTCGGCCGCCCAGCAGGTTGGCACGGCCCCGCTTCAGCTTGCGGGCGCTCGATCCGCAGAGGATGAACCGCAGGCGACGGTGTTCGATCAGCCAATGCACCTCGTCGAGAACGCCGGGAACCTTCTGCACCTCATCGAGGATGATCGGCTCGCGGAGTTCTGCGGCGGAGCGGGCCAGAAGCTGCTCCCGCAACAGGGCCGGGCGGGCGCCGAACGAGAGGGCGAGGTCGGTCTTCAGGAAGTCGTAGGTGAGGCTGCGAGGAAACGCCGTGCGCAGCAGGGTCGACTTCCCGATCTTGCGGGCTCCCCACAGGAAAGCCGATTGCCCTGGCGGGAGTTTGATCCTGAGCAGCCTGGGAAATCCATCAGCCATACCGGAGCCAGCTCCTTTTTAGCGCTACTAAAATGGAGTGTGCTCCGGATGGGTGGCTCTGTCAACGCGGCGTCGGGGCGGCTGACCCCTCCCCGGTTTTTGTACCAGTGCTTATGAAAGCCTTGGGGGGACGTCACAGGAACGCCGCCTCCAGTCGGCTAGAGCGCCAGTCGCCCTGCGGTGAATGAAGGTATAATCACCGCACGAGATGCGGCGATTATGACTTTTATCCACGAAAAAAAGGGCTGACCGAGGTTTTCCTGGGACGCAGCCGCCGTGCTGCCGGCTCTCGGGCGGGCACGGCACAAACAGGGCCTGCTCCTGGGGCAGATGCGGCACCTCGGCTTCGACCTGCGGGTGGAGGCCGCGGTCGAGGTGCTCACCAGCGACGTCGTGCGGAGCTCCGCCATCGAGGGCGAACGACTCGATGCCGACGCCGTCCGCTCATCCATCGCCCGCCGCCTCGGCCTGCCGCAGGCGGGGGCCCGCCGCGTGGACCGCAACGTCGAGGGCATCGTGGAGGTGATGCTCGACGCTACGCGAAGCGCGTCGCAGCCCGTGACCGCCGAGCGACTGTGCGGCTGGCATGCGGCACTGTTTCCGGTGGGCTACAGCGGGACGCGGCCGATCGCAGTGGGCACATGGCGGCCCGTCGAGGCGGGGCCGATGCAGGTCGTGTCGGGGCCGCTCGGTCGCGAGCGTGTGCACTTCGAGGCACCGGCCGCGGAGCGGCTTCCCGCCGAAATGGCGACGTTCATCGCGTGGTGCAACACCGACGTGGGCGAGGATCCCCTGCTCCGCTCCGCTGTCGCCCACCTGTGGTTCGTCACGATCCATCCCTTCGAGGACGGGAACGGCCGCCTGGCTCGGGCACTGGCCGACATGATGCTTGCCCGCGCCGACGGCTGCCCGGACCGCTTCTCCAGCATGTCGACGCAGATCGAGGCGGAGCGAAAGGAGTATTACCGGGTTCTCGATCGCACGCAGCGGGGCGATGGCGACATCACGGCCTGGCTGGAATGGTTTCTCGGCTGTCTCGAACGGGCCATCGATCAGGCCGATAGGCTGACCGCCGGCGTGCTCAAGAAGGCGGAGATCTGGCGGATGCTCAACGGCGGGCCGATCGGCCTGCACTGACCGTTCCCTACCGCTTCGTGATCGTCGCGATGTAGGCGTAGCGGCGGGCGACCGACTCGAAGGCCACGTCGGCTTTGCCCGAGCGGCCGAGATCGGCCAGGGCGTCGTGCACCTCCGGACGGTAGTGCACGTGGAACAGGGAGAGCCACTTCGTGAGGCCCGCTTTGAACAGCCCCGGCAGGTCCTTCTGGTCCCAGAAGTCCACGATCAGCAGCGTGCCCCCCGGCTTGAGGTTCGCCAGCGCCGCGTCGATCGCGCCGGGCCAGGTGGGGATCATCGACAGGCAGTAGGAGAAGAAGATCGTGTCGAACGGCGCCTCACGACCGAACATCCGCCGGGCGTCGAGCTGCTCAGCGAGTCCCTGCCGCAGCACGATCGACGGCCGACCCGCCGCCGGCACACGGTGCTTCGCGATGCTCGCGGCCGCCGTCTCCAGCATCTCATGCGAGGCGTCGAGACCGCAGAGCAAGCCCGGCTCCGGCCGCCGCGCGAGCTTGACGAGGTTGCGGGCCGTGCCGCAGCCCACCTCGAGCGTGGCCGTCTGCGGGCCCGTGCGAACATGCTCGAGCATCCGGTCGCGGCCGAGCAGGTAGTAGGCCCGCGTGAAGTCGTAGACATGCCGCGTGAGCCGATACATGCGGTCCATCGCCGCGGCGTGGCCGTCCACCTCGCGGCGGGAATTCGACGACGAGACAGGCCCGCTCATGTCGTCCCCGAGCCGGCCGCGTCACGGAGCTGGTAGATGTGGAACATCCCGTAGATCGCCGAGCGATCCTGCTCGTGGAGTTCCCGCGAACGCTGCGGCTGGTATTCGAACCGGGCCATGTGCTCGGGCGTGAGCGCCCCTTCGATCGGCGACTTCTCGCCCGCCGTGCGGAAGATCACCCGCGTGCCGGGGCCGCCGACCCGGGCGATCTCGCCCCACAGTTCGTCGATCACCTGCGGCGGCATCCAGTCCTGGCTGTCGAGCAGGATGAAGCCGTTGAGCGAGCCCGGCTTTTCCGAGCGGAGCTGGTCGGCCAGCGGGGCCACGTGGGTTTCCACGCGATCGGCCATCGCCTTCACCGTCTCGTAGTTTTCCCGCTTGAGGTAGTCGGGCAGGGCCTTGCGGGCCTCGTGGTCGTATCGCCGGCCGAAGGCCTGCCAGGCGAAGTAGTTGTCGTCGAGCGGGAAGCCGCAGGCGAGCCGCTTCACCCGCCCCTTGTACATGTCGAACAGCTTCTGGCCGTCGCCATCCTGTTCCTCGAGCATCGCCGCATGCTGGCTCGGCGGAATGCCGAGGCTGTAGACGGCGACGGGCTGGCGGCCCATCCACCGCACGAGCCGATTCTCGAACAGCGAACCGAACGTGTCTTCGAAGATTCGCTCCTGCTCCTGCAGCGTCTTGGCGGCGAGCAGCCGGGCCGGGTCGCGCCGCATCTGCTTGGCGAGGCCGTGCACGAGCCGGAAGAACTGGCCGAGCTTGGCCCGCTCGTAGAGGCCGGTCTTGAAGTAGTTGATCCGATGCGGGCCCACCTTCTTGCCCGGCCAGTCGCTCGACTCCCAGAAGCCGATCGTGAGCGGATCGAGGTGGGGGCGGATGTATTTCCGATAGTTGGCGATGTTGTCCGGATGCCGGCCGTGGCCGAAGAAGTTGTAGAACGATTCGTAGTCGGGCAGATGCTTCACGGCGGCCAGCTTGAGCCGGGTGAGTGCCATGTGGTTGGCGTTGAGATCGACCGCGACGATCCGCTTGGGCTGGTGGACGAGGTAGTTGAGGACGTTGCAGCCGCCGCTCGAGATCGTCAGCAGGCTCGAATGCGGCCCGAGGCCGAGGGCCTGGGCGTCGACCCGTGGATCCTCCCAGATTTGGTTGTAGACGAAGCCCCGAAACCAGAGCGTGAACAGCCGCTCGAGCACGCCCCGCTTGCTCGTGAGCCGGTGGTGATGCACCGCCTTGCGGAGCCGGTGGGTGTTGTCGTGGTGGGCGGCGGCGGTGGTCATGACAGGGCTCGCTGGGGCATGCGCGGCCCGTCGGCGGGCCGCAACTCACTGGTTTCGCGGCCCATACTCTAGCCGAGCGGCGCCGAGGGCGTCGATGCCGCGGACTGCCTGCCGCTTAGCGGCCGGCCGGGGCGGGGGCGAGCCGGTCGATCTCGGCCGAAAGCCGAGCCACGATCGCCGTAAGCTCGCGGCCCAATTCCACCACCTGCCGCTCGGCCCCGGTTCGGGCCGTGGCCACCTGCTCCAGCTGCTTCTCGAAAGCCGCGGTCAGCCGCGTGGCCTCCGCGGCGTCTCGCTTCCAGGTCGTGAGATCCTCACCCAGCTGGCCCGCGACGTCGTTGGCCTGCGTGACGCCGGCGTTCACGTTCTCGAGCGACGTGGCGAGCTGCTTGTCGGCCCGGGCGAGCTCGGCCACTTCGGCCCGCAGCCGCTCGGTGAGCCCCGCCACGCCGTCGGCGCGGATGCCCGGCTCGCCGGCGGCACCCGGCAGGACCGGCGATCCGTGCAACCGGGCCAGGGCGTCGGAGAGCGGACGCCGCCGGATGATCTTCAGGAGCTTTGCCTTGTCGGCCTTCTGCAGGTCGACCGCCGTCACCATGTCGAGCTCCGCCTGCTCGCCCGCTTCGTATTCGCGTTTGGCGGCGTCTTCCTCGTCTGGAGAATCGGTCGCCTCGGGGGCAGCGAAGGCATGTGGGGCCGTGAATTCGACGACGCCCCAGAAGATGCCCGGCAGCGTCTCGCCCTGCTCGGTGCTCGCAATGACGGCCGGCCATTCATCCTCGGGAACGACCTCCTCGTGGGTCTTGAAGCTCTCGATGAAGTCGCCGACGAGGCGGCCGACCTCCCCGTCCGGCTTGAGCGTCTTCTCGACCTCCTCGAGCGGTGTCTTGACGGCTGCGGGCATGACGGAATCGGTGGCCTCTGCATCCTGCTGCGTGCGGTAGAAGGCCAGCCAGCGGTCCACTGGAAGATCTTCGTAGACCGCCACCGCGTCATGCCGTCCGGCCAGTGCCTCGTCGTCGGCCTTGTCGCGGCCCGAGGCATGGGCCACGGTGAGCACGAACCGCTTCGTGCCGGCGTCGTACTTCACCTCGCGGACGAGGAACTCGCCGAGGTAACGCCCGCCATCCTCCAGCGTGGCCATGTCGAAGACGAACACGTGGGCGCCGGGCTGCAGCGGCGGGGCATCCTCGGCGTTGCCCTCGGCCGGCAGGTCGATCTGGCCTGCGGACGCGGCATCTTTCGGCGGGGCGAAGGAGGCATTTTCCCAGCCCGGGCTGCGCCACGTTTCCACGCGGTCGAGCGCCCGCCGCCAGCGATCCCGCTCGGCGGTGAGCGCCGAGAGCGACTGCTGCCCCTCGATCGGCTCGAGCCCACCGCGGGGCTTCGGGGCGAGCGCGTCTCGGACTCGAGCGATGTCGCCCTCGTAGCGGCGGACGACCCGCATCCAGCTTCGGTCGCGGGCGGCGACACGGGATGCCAGGTACAGGTAGGTCGTCGCCGACACGACCACCAGAAACGCGGCGGCCACCGTGCCCCAATTCCAGCGACGATGGCCGAGGCCGACGGCGATGAGCCCGACGAGAACCAGCAGGCCGATCGCCGCCAGCACCACGATGTTCATGCGTTCCCGGACTCCGGCACACGGCGCGGCCGCTCGCGGGCCGGGCCACAACGACACGTCCGCGGAAGTCGCACCGCTGCCGAGTATATGCCGCGGTGCCGACTCCCCCGTGGGTCAATTCGTGCGGCGGAACGGCGGTTCTTGAGCCGGGGGCGGGGCCGCGTTGCAGTCCGCCCACGTGTCGCCCGGGCGTGTCGCCGCCGGGCGACTCGGCCGCCGATGCGGGAACCGGGCCCCGGGACACCGAACCGGCGTTCCCGCGGCCGAAATCGCGGGTTTTGGCCGGCATCGTGACGGGCCGCAGAGTCCCCGGCATCGGAAATGCCTTCCTGATCGGCACCGGTTGCCACAGGCCGGGTTCGCGGCCGACCGTCGGCCGCCCCCCAGGCCCCCTTCGCCCTGCCCCTCCACGAGGCCGTTCGCATGATCAAGTCCGCCAGCCCGTCCATCCGCTCGAAGCCCGCGGCCAAGCCGGTTCGGCAGCGTCGCCCCTCGGCTGCGGTCGTGGACGACCCGGTGCGGCTCTATCTCTTGCAGATGGGGGGCATGCCGCTGCTCACCCGCGAGACCGAGGTGTCGAGCGCGAAGCAGATCGAGAAGTGGCGGCGGAAGTTTCGCCGCACGCTGCTGGCCAACGACTACGTGCTGGCCGGTGCCCTTCAGCTCCTGGAACGAGTGGCAGCCGGCACGATCCGGCTCGATCGCACGATCGAGGTGTCGGTCACCAACACCGCGGAGAAGAAACGGATCCTCAAGCGGCTCGGGCCGAACCTGGCGACGCTGCGGCGGATTCAGGAGGAGAAGCGGCGGCTGTTTCGGGTCGCCATGTCGCGGTCGATGCCCCTGGAACGGCGGCGGTCGGCCTGGCGGCGGCTCGTGCGGCAGCGAAACAAGGCGGTGCGGCTCGTGGAGGAGATGAACCTCCGCATCCAGCGGCTCTATCCGCTGCTCAAGGAGCTGCAGGCCAAGGCGGCGCGGCTCGAGGCGCTGAGCCACCAGGACGGAGCCGACGCGGCGCTGGAGCAGCGACGGATCCTGCTTTCGACCCGCGAGAGTCGCCGCACACTGGCCCGGCGGATCGCCCGGCTCGACGACCTGCAGCGGCGGTACGACGCGGCCAAGCGTGATCTCGCCGAGGGCAACCTGCGGCTCGTGATCTCGATCGCCAAGCGGTATCGCAACCGCGGGCTCTCGTTTCTCGACCTCATCCAGGAGGGCAACTCGGGCCTCATGCGGGCCGTGGACAAGTTCGAGCATGCCCGGGGCTTCAAGTTTTCGACCTATGCCACCTGGTGGATCCGGCAGGCGATCACCCGCGCCATCGCCGACCAGAGCCGCACGATCCGCGTGCCGGTGCACATGGTCGATCTGATGACGAAGCTCCGCAATATCTCGAAGACGCTCGTGCAGGAACTCGGTCGCGAGCCGATGATCGAGGAGCTCGCCGCCCGGGCCAACGTGTCGCTCGAGGAGGCCGAGTGCGTGTGGCGGATGTCGCGACGGACGGCCTCGCTCGACCAGCCGCTGGGCGAATCCGACGAGGGCTCGGTGGGCGAGTTCGTCCGCGATCAGCGGGAGGAGGATCCGCTGGCCGACGTGAATCGTCAGTCGCTCAAGTCGTGCGTGGCGAAGGCGCTCGAAGGGCTCTCCTACCGCGAGCGGGAGATCATCCGGCTGCGGTTCGGCCTGGCGGACGGCTACGCCTACACGCTCGAAGAGGTGGGCACGATCTTCGACGTCACGCGGGAACGCGTGCGGCAGATCGAGGCCAAGGCCGTGGAGAAACTGCGGCAGCCGGGACTCGACATCGACCTCTCGGGCTTTGTGGACGACGCGGTCGTGGAGCGGGCCCGGGCGACGGCCGCGGCCCTCCAGCGGGCCCGCGCCAAGGCGGCCGCCCGCGTGGAGGAGCCGGAGGACGAACTCGCCCCGTGCTGAGCGAGGGGATCCCGTCGTCATCCAAGCCCTGAGCGGGAGCGAGGGGATCCCGTCGGCATCCAAGCCCTGAGCGGGAGCGAGGGGATCCCTTCGGCATCCAAGCCCTGAGCGGGAGCGAGGGGATCCCGCGGCGGAAGCCGCGGACGCCCAACGATCTCCCCGATTGATTGCTGCCGCCAGGCCGCTTTGCGGGGCTACGCCGACTTGGCTTCGTCGAGGGCCTGCTGGAGCTTCGCCTTGGGCTGCACGCCCATGAACTGCTGCACGAGCTGGCCCTTGTTGAAGATCATGATCGTGGGGATGCTCGCCACGTTGTAGGTCATCGCCAGGCGGTTGTTGTCGTCCACGTTCACCTTGCCCACCTTGAACGAGCCGGCATTCTCGACGGCCAGTTCCTCGATCGTCGGTCCGATCATCCGGCAGGGACCGCACCAGGGCGCCCAGAAATCGACGAGCACGGGCACGGACGACTCGAGCACATCGCTCTGGAAGTTGGAATCGGTGAATTCAAGGGCGCTTCCCATCTGTTGCAGTCGCTCCTGGGGTTTGCCGGAGTGGCCGGCGGGGTAGATTTGTTTCGATGCCGGCCGCTCGTGGGCCGTCAGTGAAGCCGCAGTATAGCGATCACGTCCTCATGCATACGATCAATTTGACCAATGCGTGGGAGGCTCCCGGGGCCGGGCTGCGAACCTGGATCCGGCGATTCGGCCGGCCCTCGGGAATCGGGCCGGGGGACCGCGTCTGGCTCGTGATGGACGTGCCGCCCCCGCCGGAGGCCCGGCTGAATGCCGCTCCACTGCCGCCGCCAGCGGAGGGAGCCCCGTGGCGGGCCGACGTGACGCCGCTGCTCGGCGAACGCAATGAACTGCTGCTCCCCCTCGATGCCGGGGAGGTTTCCGCGACGCACCGCGCGAGCCTGCCCTCGGGATGCGGCGGTGTGCGGCTCGAGATCGAGTCGCCTGCCTGAGCGGCTCGCACGATTCGAGGCGCGGAGCGGCCGCCGCGGCTTGACACTGGTGCGCCACGATCGGTAGGAACGATCTCTGCGACGCACGATCTTGTGCGGCCGCGGTCGCATCCCTTCTCGTTGAGGTCACGTCATGTCGGTCATTCGCGTCGGAAGTTCGGGCCGGTACGCCGCCGGCTGGGAAAACATCTTCGGCGGCTCGAAGAAGTCGCGGCAGGCTGCTGGAAAGGCCACGAAGGCCAGGACGTCAGCCAAGCCGGTGTCGGTGAAGGCGGCCAAGAAGGACAAGAAGAAGACGTCGGCCCGGAAGAAGCGGTAGGCGGCAGCGAGCCCCCGGCCATGAAAGCCCCGGGCTTGCGTCTGGGCGAGCGCTCTTTTCATCCAAGCCCCCATGCGCAAGCAGGGGGATGATGTGGCATCCATCCCGGGCGATCCCCCGGCTTCCGCCTGGGGGCTTTTATGGGAAGGCGATCCCCCGGCTTCCGCCTGGGGGCTTTTATGGCAAGGCACGCCGACCGGTCACTTGGCCGCCTGGCCCAACTCGCGGGCCCGGTTCGCGGCGGCGACGACGGCTGCCTGGATGGCGGCGTTGCCGCCGCGTTCCTCGAGCACGCCGAGGCCGGCGAGCGTCGTGCCGCCGGGGCTCGTGACGCGCGCTCGAATCTCGGCGGGATGCTCACCCGTCGACTCGAGCAGCGCTCCTGTGCCGGCGAGCGTCTCGACCGCCAGCGCCAGCGCCAGCGGCTCGGGCAGCCCCGCCTCCACGCCGCCGGCCGCGAGCGCCTCCACGAACCGGGCGATGAAGCCCGGTCCCGAGCCCGACAGGCCGGTCACCGCGTCCATCAGC
>JBILVW010000416.1:0-2850 GCA_044370205.1 Pirellulales bacterium
CCGCCGGGGCGGTGAAACGAACGCGTCACTTGGAGCACGGGCACCGGCGCTTCCGGGGAGATGCGGTCCACCGTGCCGGCGAAGTAACGATCGAGCATCACGTCGCCGACGAGCAGGGTTCGGGGTGCGGCGGTCGGTGTCGCCGAAGCCAGGTCAGGAACGTTCATGTTGCCTCCTTGGCCACGACGCCGCGTTCGACGAGGTCGCAGATCAGGTGCCAGGCGACGAGATGGGCCTCCTGGATCCGCGGCGTCTGGTCGGAAGGAGCCCGCAGGCACTCATCGCACACAGCCGCGAGCTCATGGCCCTGTGCGCCCGTGAACCCGATCGTGCAGGCGCCGCGGTCGCGGGCCGCCGACAGGGCCTTGAGCACGTTCGGCGATCTGCCGCTCGTGCTGATGCCGACCACGCAGTCGGCAGGCCCGACGTGGGCCCGCACCTGTCGGGCGAACACCTCCGAAAAATCGTAGTCGTTGGCGACGGCCGTCAGCAGCGACGTGTTGCAGGTGAGGGCGACCGCGGGCAGTGGACGACGCTCGCGGAGAAACCGGCCGACGAACTCGGCCGCCACGTGCTGCGCGTCCGCCGCGCTGCCGCCGTTGCCGCAGAGATAGATCGTGCCGCCGGCGTCAAGGCAGGTTGTGAGCCGGGCGGCGATCGCCACGAGCGTGTCGTAGTGCTCGGCAAGCGCGGCGATCGCGGCGATGCTCTCGCGGTGGCCGGCAAGCAGGTGTGCGTCGTGCATGAAAGGCGGGCTCCCTGCCTCGGAGTATGACTCGGATGCGCCCCGCCGTCATGACGACCGCGCCACCAGCGGTCAGAAACCGACCAGCCCCCGCGGAAAAGCCAGGAGGGCGTCGTATTCCGTCATCAGCCGCCGGGCCGATTCGCCGGCACGGTAGCCGAAGAACAGCACCCGCACGTCGTCCGCGGCAATCGACGCCCGCACGCGGCTCACGATCTCCAGAAACTCCCGCACCTCGGCATCCGTGATGTTTGTTTTCACCTCGCAGAGCACGACGACGGGCCGCCCCTCGCGGGTGCCGCGGTAGACGACGTCGATCTCCGAGGTGTCGCCTGGCAACCCGAGGAATTCGGGCATCGACGATCGCGTTGTGAACCCAAACTGCTGTTCCAGCAGCGCCGGGATCCGCTCCATGGCGTAGGCCTCGAGCCCCTGGCCGACCGAGTGGGCGATGCCGCCCACCTGCTTGCGCAGGTCGCCGATGCCCCACACCACTTCTTTCGTAATTTCCGCCAGGTGTTCGATGTCGGCCCGCATGGATTCCTGCGAAGCCGTCAGTCTGTCGATTCGGCCATCCGTGCTTTGCTGGGCCGTCGTCAGTTGCTCGATCCGGGCTTCCGATCGCACCTGGGCCGCTGTGAGCTCCCCAATTCTGACTTCGGTGCGCTCCTGGGCTTCGGTCAGTCTTTCGATCCGGGCTTCCGTGCGTTCCTGGGCCTCGGTCAATCTCTCGATCCGGGCATCCGTGCGACCCTGGGCCCCAGTCAATTTCTCGATTTGGGCTTCAGTGCGATCCTGAGCCAGTGCGAGGCGATCCTGGGATTCGGAGACGCGTTGGAGCGTGTCACGGATCGCGGCCATTTCCCGCTGGTGCACGATGGGCTGGTAATACTCGTACAGGCAGGTCGCGAGGGTGTTGGTCTGCTGCTCGGTGAACACCGGCTGCAGGGTGCGTTTGAGGTCGGCGAGGTCGAGGATCATCGGCAGGCTCCTCCATGGATTGTCGGCCGAGCCGCCGAGTCTGGCAACTAGGCCCAGTGAGTGTACAAAACGCCACCGCTCTGCCAAGGGGTCGGGTGGTGTTTGGTTTACAGTATGTGCATGCCCAATCGACAACCCATCCCGCAGGCCGTGTTCCTCGACCGCGACGGCACGCTCATCGAGAACCGCCACTACCTCTCGTCACCGGAGGGCGTGGCGTTGCTGCCGGGCGTCCGCGAGGGATTGCAGGTGGCCCGCGAGCGGGGCGCGAAGCTTTTTCTCTTCACGAACCAATCAGGCGTGGGCCGCGGGATGTTCACGCTGGCCGACGTCGAGGCCGTGAACCGGCGGATGATCGAGATGCTCGGCCTCGGCGACGATCTCTTCGCCGGAGCCTGCATCGCCCCTGAGCGGCCCGACGAACCCGTGGTCTACCGAAAGCCGTCGCCCCGGTTCATCCAGGAGATGCTCGCGGAGCATGGGTTCGCGGCCGAAGCGGCGTGGATGGTGGGCGATGCCCCGAGCGACTGGGAAGCTGGGCTCAACGCTGGGATCCGGTCGGCGGCGATCGTGGCGAACGCGGCCGCCGAGGCAGCCCGCGACCAGCGGCTGGCACTCGGCATCGAGGCCTACGCGAGCCTGCACGAGTGGGCCACGGCGGTTTTTGGGTAGACCAAAAAAGGTGCCTGCCACCTTTTTCTTACTTCTCGAGCACGATGCATGCGAGGTCGCCGGTGGCGTTACGGATCGGCGGTTTTGTGTAGCCGAGTTCGAGGAGCGCCTCTTCGACCCCCTTCCCGCGGTCAGGAAAGCCGTTGCGGTTGATGTAGATCGCAGAAAAGCCCAGTCGCTTGAGTTCATCGACGGCCGCCCGCGCGTTGGCCTGGTTCACGCGGATCAGGCCGGCCTGCTGGTCGAGTGAAGCCCCTTCGAAGAGCTTCGCTTGCACGGCCGGCTGCCACCTCTCGCGGTCACGGCCCTTGTGCGAGCCGAAAGAGAAACGCAGGTGCTTCGAAAAGAGGTACGGCCGGAAGTGGTCGTAGGGTGGCACGCCAGGGATCGGCGCCTCGGGAAACTCCATCACGGGCATCTGGAACACCATCGCCGCGTCGGGCAGTGCCGCC
>JBILVW010000417.1:0-2848 GCA_044370205.1 Pirellulales bacterium
GGATGCCTTTTTTCGCGTGTGTACTGCGGGAAACAGGACTTGAACCTGCACGGTATTACTACCACCAG
This sequence comes from Pirellulales bacterium, assembly GCA_044370205.1. Classification (GTDB taxonomy): domain Bacteria; phylum Planctomycetota; class Planctomycetia; order Pirellulales; family UBA1268; genus QWPN01. Next base: position 69 of record JBILVW010000417.1, read on the forward strand.
GCCCTCAACCTGGCGCGTCTGCCAATTCCGCCATTCCCGCGGCGTGAGTGGGATTTTGAACCCACCCCATCATTCTTGAAGCGTTCGAACCCCAGTCAAGCCACGTCGCTGACTCGCTTGACCGGCGCGGATTCCGCGGTCGCGGCCACGGGTTGCAGCCCCCGGGCCACGGCGGCATCGACGATCCGAGCGGCTGCCGCGAGGCCGCCGAACGTGGCCAGGCTCCAGGCGGCATCCCCCACGGGCATCCACCGGTAAAAGGGCAGCGCGGCCGTGAAGCAGGCGACGAGTCCTTCGGTCGTGTGGGGGTACTCGGCGGTGAACCACCAAAAGGCGAGGTTGGTGGCCAGGAAGAAGACGAGCGAACTGGCGAGCGCCCCGCCGAGGATCGCGAACACTCCGGCGACGCGGCCGCCGGCGGTGGCCCGCCGCATGAGTCCACCGAGCAGCACCGGCCATGCCGTCGCCGCGAACACGACCGCGGCCATCGGCAGGCTGTCGTAGGCATCGAGGCCGAGGTTGCTGACCAGCAGCGCGGCCAGCGGTACCGTGGCCGCCACGAGCGGATTCGCAAATACGGCGCCGGCGGCCAGGGCCACGCCGGCCATGGGCGTCACGTGCCAGGCGGGCTGGGAGAGCCGACCGGCGACGCCGAGGGCGACGAGCCCCACCCACACGGCCGCAAGCAGGGCCGGCGAAGCCCGCAGCGAGCCGAGAAACGTGTCGTTGGCCACAGCGAACCCGGCGGTGCGGGGGGGCGTGGTGGTGGGGTGGGCCATGAGCGGATTCGACCTCCATGCGCGAGGGTGGCCACGGCGACGGGCGCGGGGCCGTGCGGACCCCTCTGGGGCTCTCCGCGACAGCCGATACACTAGCCTTTTTCGCGTTCAGGGCAAGCGAAACCGCCGAAAGCTCCCCTCATGCCGGCATCTGTCCGCGATCCCGCCACCCTCGCGGTCGAACGGCATTCCGACGGCCTCGTCGTGTTGACCGTGGTCGTGCCGGACCGCCGGCACAACGTGCTCACGCCCCGATTTCTGGCCGATCTGGCTGCCGCCCTCGACGATCTCGACCGCAGCCGGGGCCGGTTTACGCCCCGCGGCATCGTGCTCAAGTCGGGCCGCGAGGGCTCTTTTTTCGCGGGGGCCGACGTCGGCCGGCTCGACGGCCTCCGGGAACTGCCTGCGGCTGAGATCATGCGGCTCTGCGACGCCGGTCGCGGCCTGTTTGCGAGGCTCTCGACGGCCCCGTGGCCGACCGTCGCCTTGATCGACGGCGTTTGTCTTGGGGGAGGCCTCGAACTCGCCCTCGCCTGCGACCTGCGGGTGGCCACCACGGCGGCCCACACGAGCCTTGGCTTCCCCGAAGTCAAGCTCGGCCTGCTCCCGGGCTGGGGCGGAACGGTGCGGCTGCCGCGGCTGATTGGGCCGGGGCCGGCGGTCGAGCTGGCGGCGTCGGGCGAGAGCGTTGACGGCCAGGCGGCGGTCCGACTTGGGCTCGTCGATGCCTGCGTGCCGGCCGACGAGGCGCTCGAGACGGCGCGGCGGCTGATCGAACTCGAGACGGCGACCGCAGGGATCGTCGCACGACGCCGAAGGATGGCGGAGCCGGTGGAACTCGATTCGCGGGAGCGGGAGTTTCTGGAGGCGACGACCGCGGCCGTGATCCTCGGCCGCACGGGTGGCCACTATCCAGCGCCCCCCGCCATCTTGAAGACGATCCTCGCCGGCAGCGGGCTCGATGCGCCAGCGGCGGCCGCGCTCGAGTCGCAGGCCTTCGCGAAGCTCGCCGCCACGCCCGTCTCGGCCCAGCTCGTGCGGGTGTTTCGGATCGGCGAGCGGAATCGCCACGATCCGGGCGTCGCCGGAGACGTGACGGCCGCCGATGTGGAGTCCGCCGCGGTCGTCGGGGCGGGCATCATGGGGGCCGGCATCGCGGCGAGCCATCTCCGCGCGGGTGTTCCCGTGACGCTCGTCGACGTGAACGCCGAGACGCTGGCTGCGAGCGTGCCCGGCATCCTCGACGAGGCGGCCTGGGATCGGGCCACGAAGCGGACCGATCCGGCCCGGGCCCTCGCGCTCTCCGGCAGTCTGCGCACCGCCGCGCAGCTCGCGGCAATCGCCGGCGCCGACCTCGTGATCGAGAGCGTGACCGAGCGGCCCGACGTGAAGACGGCGGTGCTCGCCGACATCGAGCGGCTCGTCGGTCCCGAGACGGTGATCGCCACCAACACCTCCACCAATCCGATCACCCGGCTGGCCGAGGCTCTCGCCGACCCGGCCCGCTTCTGCGGCCTCCACTTCTTCAACCCCGTCCGCCGCATGACGCTCGTGGAGGTGGTCCGCGGGCCCGCCACTGGCGACGCGACCGTGGCCACCGCCGTCGCCCTCGCGAAGCGGCTCGGCAAGTGCCCGATCGTGGTCCGCGACAGCCCGGGCTTCCTCGTCAACCGTGTGCTGATGCCCTATCTCCACGAGGCGACGGAGCTCGTGCGGGAGGGCATCGATCCCGCGCGGATCGACCGCGTGGCCCGCGGCTTCGGGATGCCGATGGGGCCGATCGAGCTCTACGACATGATCGGCCTCGACACGGCCTTCTACGCGGGCCTCGTGCTCAGCGCCGCCTACGGCGACCGGATCGAGGCCTCGCCGCTGATTCCCGCGCTCGTGAAATCAGGGCGGCTCGGCCGCAAAACGGGCTCGGGCTTCTATCGCTACTCGGGGGCCGATCAGAAGGCGCGAATCGTCGGTGTCGATCCCGCGGGCCGCAAGGTGCTCGAC
>JBILVW010000068.1:0-10258 GCA_044370205.1 Pirellulales bacterium
CGGCCCGCCTTCGGCGTCGCCTTCCGGATGCCGCAGCTCGAGCAGCCCACGCCGCACGAGCTGCCGCAGCGTCGCGGGGCGGGCATCGCAGCCGAGCTCCACGAGCCTGTCGCGGGGCGCCGGCTGATTCCAGGCCACGACCGCCAGCACGTCGAGGGACTCCGCATCGAGTCGCACGAGCCGCGCCCGCGACTCGAGCACGTTGCCGAACCGGGCGAACTCCGGCCGCAGCCGCATCACCCAGCCATCGTCACGGGCCACCACCTCGTAGGGACAGTTGTCGGCCCGGCAGCGATGCTGCAGCTCGACGGCGAGATCGTCGACCTCCTCGGCCCGCACGCCGCGGATCAGCCCGGCGACGGTGCGGCTCGACAGTGGCTTTCCGCCGGGGAGCCCCACGAAGAGCAGCGCCTCGAGGATCGAGAGCGGTGTCACTCGCGCGGCGTCGCCGTCGCCAGGGGCCGCTTCATCCAGATCGGGCGAGGCATCGACCTGCACGACGTCGGCCGGAACCGCTGCCTGAGAATCGGCCGTGCCCATCATGGCGGCGAACGCCTGAGCGAGCCGGTCGATCGAGAGGCCACCGTCATCTGGCGGGGCGGTAAAGCCCGCCTGGGGCGATGACTGCACGCGGCTCGAGGTTCTCTTGCTCCGGGCCATCCCTGGCTCCCCGCGGTCGCGTTCGTCTGTGTCGTTCGTCTGTGTCGAAGCGGTCAGTCCAGCAGCCAGACTTGGCCAGGGCGAGCGGCCTTGGGCCGCTTCTTTTGCTGTTTGGCTCCCTTTGGCTGCCGCTTGGCACCGAGCTTTCGTCCATCTTTGGTCGCGGGCGCACTCTTCAAGGGCTCGGCAGCGCCATCCAACGGGTCGCCGCTGGAGATCGCCGCCAGCCGGTCGCTGACCCGCGCGGCATACGCCTCGGAAAGCTCGCAGCCGACGAACGACCGCCCGAGCTTCTTCGCCACGGCGAGCGTGGTGCCGCTGCCGGTGAAGGGGTCGAGCACCGTGTCGCCTGCGTGGCTCGACGCCCGGATGATCCGCCCGAGCAGCTGTTCCGGCATCTGGCATCCGTGCCAGCCCGACCGTTCCTTGAACGTGCCGCAGACGCGCGGGAAATACCACGAATCGGAGTCGGCGGAGAACCCGTCGGGCAGATCCTGGGGCCGCAGGATCCAGGTGTCGTCGGGCAGGCGGCCCGTGGGGCTGGCCCGCTTGTCGCCGTAGACGAGCTCGCGGGCGCTCGGCACGCGGATCGCCTCGACGTTGAACGTGAAGGCGGCCGGATCCTTCACGAAGTGGAAGAGATGGGCGTGGGAGCGGCTGAACTTCTGCCGGCAGTTCACGCCGAACGTGTAGTACCAGACCACCCAGCTGCGGCAGGAGAGGCCGAGCTCGCGGGTGGCGAGCACCTTGAGTTCGGCCGCGTATTCGTCGCCGATCGCCAGCCAAAAGGTGCCGTCGGGCCGGAGCACGCGGACGATCTCGTCCATCCACCGCTTCGACCAGCCGAGGTAGTCGTCGGCCGAGCGGCGGTCGTCGTAGGTGTCGTAGTCGTAGCCGATGTTGAACGGCGGGTCGGCGAAGGCGAGGTGGACGGAGCCGTCGGGCAGGCGGGCGAGCAGGTCGAGGCAGTCCCCCTGGTGCACGCGGTCGAGCTGGAGTCCTTTCCGTGTCATGCGTGTGAGTGTAGGCGGGGAGTCATCGTCAATAGAAGCCCCGGGCGCAAGCCCTCCGCATACAAGCCCCCAGGCGCAAGCCGGGGGATTATCTCCACATACAAGCCCCCAGGCGCGAGCCGGGGATTATCTCCTCATACAAGCCCCCAGGCGCGAGCCGGGGGATTCCGACGCGGGAGCGTCGGCGGGGCCGGTGCTGATTCAACGCTTCCGCGGGATCCCCTCGCTTGCGCTTGGGGCTTGTATGACCGGATCCCCTCGCTTGCGCTTGGGGCTTGTATGGCCGGGTCCCCTCGCTTGCGCTTGGGGCTTGTATGGGTGGCCCGTGGCGATGACCGCGCGTCGGCGGGGCGAATCACTCAGCCGTCGCCAGCCGGAGCGCGACCGCGCAGGCCTGCTCGAAGGCCGTGAGGTCGAGCTTCTCCTGCGTGGTGTGAATGTCCATCTGGCCGCAGCCGAGCGTGACCGTCGGGATGCCGTTGGCCGCCATCCAGTTGGCGTCGAGGCCGCCGTTGGAGACGTCGAGCCGCGGCTCGAGGCCGATCGCCTTGACGGCCTCCCGAGCCGCCACCACGCACGGCTCGTCTTCGGCCAGCCGAAACGCCTCGTAGTCGAGCCGGCCGCTGAAGGTCACCTTACCCGTGCGGCCGGCGCTGCTCTTCACCTTCTTGGCGGCATCGTGAAACGCCTTCTCGATCGCCTTCACGATCCGGCCACGGAATGCCGGGTCGTGGCCGCGGGCTTCGGCATGGAGCAGGGCCGCGTCGGCCACCACATTGGTCGCCGAGCCGGCCTTGATCACGCCCACGTTGCTCGTGCCCCGCTTGCCGCTCTTCTCGACCAGGCCGTGCCAGCCGTCCTCGACGAGCGACGCGATCGCCAGCGACGCGATCGCGATCGCCGACACGCCCTTCTCCGGGGCCACGCCCGCATGGCTGGGAATCCCATCGATCGTCACGTCCATCCGGTAGCCGCCGGTGGCGCCGATGGTGAGCTTCTCCACGGCGCCGCCGTCGAAGTTGAAGGCAAGCTTGGGCCGGCCAAGGTCGGCCGCCTTGGCATGCCGGGCGCCGAAGAGCCCCACCTCCTCCTGGATCGCGAAGAAGAACGTGAGCGGTGGATGCGGCAGCTTCTGCTTCAGGATCTCGACCGCCGTGGCCAGCACGACGGCGCAGCCCGCGCGGTCGTCGCCGCCGAGGCCCGTCGCAGGATCGGCGCTCTTCACGAACCGGCCCGCCACCACCGGCTTCGCGCCGAGGCAGACGGGCACGGTGTCCATGTGGGCCATGAGGAGCCGTCGCGGCCCGGCAACCGTGCCGGGGAGCCGCACGATGAGGTTGCCCACCTCACCCTTGAGCGGCGTCTTGCCGTTGGCGGCATCGAACGCGATCGCACCCGCCGGACAGCCCGCCGCGCGGAGCGTGTGGATGATCCGTTCGGCGACGGCCTTCTCGTGCCCCGACACGCCGGGGATCGCGAGCAGGTCGAGTAGGATGTCGCGGGCAGTCTTGAGACTGGCGGCGGATGCTGCCGCGGGCTTCTGCGCCGCGGCCTTCTTCTTCACGGAGCCGAACATGAGGATCTTTCTCGCAGGGATCATGCAGGGGTCGCACGTCGCGGCGCTCGTGCACGATCAGACGTATCGCGGGGGCCTGCGCGACATCGTGCAGGCCCATTGGCCGGAGGCCGAAGTCTACGACCCCTTCGCCGGCCACGCCACGTCGATCGGCTACGACATGCGGCGGGCCCGCGAGGTGTTCCTCGGACACGTCGAGATGTGCCGCGTGTTTGACCTGCTCGTGGCCTACGTGCCCGAAGCGTCGATGGGCACGGCGATCGAGATGTGGGAGGCGCACCGCCACGCAAAGGCCGTGGTCACGATCACGCCGCTGGTGCACAACTGGGTGGTGCAGCTCACGAGCACGGCGGTCTACCGCGACGTGGACACCTTCCGATACGCACTCGAGTCGGGCGAGATCGACCGGATCGTGAGTTCATAAAAGCCCCAGGGCGCAAGCCCGGGGATCCCGACGCGGAAGCGTCGGCAGCGCCGCTGCACGCGACCCGTCCGGTACGCGACCTGTCCGGTACGCGACCTGTCCGCGGCTTCCGCCGCGGGATCCCCTCGCTCGCGCTCAGGGCTTGTATCCGCATCCCCTCGCTCGCGCTCAGGGCTTGTCCGTGGTTCCCATACAAGCCCCAGGGCGCAAGCCCGGGGATCCCGACGCGGAAGCGTCGGCAGCGCCGCTTATCGCAACGCCTCGGCGATCGCCTCCGCCTGCGTCGCGATCCTGCCATCGAGCTGCAATGCCCGCACCCGCGCGAGCGCCACGCCGATCGCCCTGCCTTCGGCCACGCCCGCCGCGAGGAGATCGCTGCCCGTCACGAGCGGTGGCGGATCGATCTCGGCCCGCGGCCGCGCCGTCTGGGCCGTAAACCAAGCCGCCGCCTCGGCATCGCCGCGGCCACACGCGGCCCGCGCCCGCAGGCCATCGGCCAGCGCAGCCGCTTCGGTGTGGGCCACGAACGGCTGGAGCGTTGACCACGCCCGGCCCGCGAGCTGAGCCGCGGTCGCATCGCCCAGCTCGGCCAGCGCCGCATGCAGCCACGCCGCTTTCTTCGTCTCATGGTTTGCAAGTCGCAGACGCGCCGCCGTCTGCGGCACCACGTCGCCGCTCCCATCCTCCGCGAGGATCGCGATCGCGAGCGGCAGATCGGGCTCGTCGAGGGCGCCGATGATCCGCGCGGCCAGCTGCCACTGCTCACGTCGTTCGGCGGGCTGGCCGGGCCCCGGCGCCAGATCCGGCAGCACCTCGCGGGCGAGTCCCGTCTCGTCGAGCAGCTCGAACGCCCGCTGCCGGCCCGTCCGCGACGCCATCGCCCGCAACTCCGCGGCCACCCGCTCCGGGCTCACGCTCGTCACGAGATGCGTCATCTGCTCGACGGCCTGCCGCGTCTCGTCTTCGAGGGCGAAGCCGAAGAAGGCGGCGAACCGGATGGCCCGCAGCATTCGCAGGTGGTCTTCGCCGAACCGCATCGCCGGCACGCCGATCGCCCGCACGACGCCCGCGGCGAGGTCGGCGCGGCCACCGACAAAGTCATGGATTTCGCCCGAGAGCGGGTCGAGGAACAGGCCGTTGATCGTGAAATCCCGCCGCTGGGCGTCTTCCCGGGCGGAGCAAAACGTGACGCCGGCCGGGTGGCGTCCGTCGGTGTAAGGAGCGTCCGCCCGGAACGTGGCCACCTCCACCTGCCCGGCCGGCTTGGGGCCGAGCACGGTGATCACCCCGAAGGCGGCCCCGACGGCGAGCGTCCGGCGGCGGCCAAACAAGTCACGCACCTCGTCGGGCGTGGCGGCGGTGGCGACGTCGTAATCGGCCGGAATCCGGCCCAACAGCTCGTCGCGGACACAGCCCCCGGCCCAATAGGCTTCATGGCCGGCCTCGCGGAGTCGGCCGACAACCTCCCGGGCAAACCGGCGGGCAGCTTCGGGATCGGAGGAGATGGCGGGCATGAGGGGATCCGTGAGAGATGAGGGGGATGTCCCCGGGCTTCCAGAGGGCAATCGCCCCCGGGCTTCCGCCCGGGGCTTCCACGGGAACGGCCGACGGTGAAAAAATTGTCTCTGGGGGGCGATCCCGACCTTTGACGGCGGGGTCCAAACGCCGATATTATGAATTTGTCAGGGGCATTCGGATACGGAGTGATTTGGCTGACGATTCGCGAGGGACATTCATCTTTTTTGACCCCGCCCCTCGGGGAAGCCCGCCCTTCGTCCGTTCCGAACTGGTTTTTCGACGATTGATCTTCATTTTTCATCAACGCCCGCGAGGGCACGAGGTGTTTCCATGACTCTTTCCAAGTTCCATGCCCGGCGGCGTGCCTTCACGCTCGTCGAACTGCTGGTGGTCATCGCGATCATCGGCACGCTGATCGGTCTTCTGCTTCCTGCCGTGCAGGCAGCACGCGAAGCTGCCCGTCGCAGCTCCTGCTCCAACAACATGCGTCAGATGGGCCTCGCCGTGCTCAACTTCGAAAGCACCCGCCAGCGGTTCCCGGCGTTTACCGACAAGAACCGCAGCACGGGCTTGCCCGGCTCCGCGACCAGCGGCACGACGACGACCCCCGGCTACAGTTGGATCACGCACTGCCTTCCCTACATGGAGGAGACGGCCCTCTACAACTCGATCTCATCGACCGGCACGTCTGCTGCCGGCAAGTTTGGCTCGAGCCCGTTTGCAGCCCACGTGCAGTCCGGCGCCGCAAGCCATGCGGCCACCGTGTCGCTCGGCCCGCTCAACTGCCCGACCTTTGCGGGGGGCAAGACGTGTGAATTCGACACGACAGGCGGGTCGTCAGGCCTATCCTACGGGGCGGGATACGCGACCTTCTCGGCGCTCACGGGAACCAGCGGCGGCCGTGTGGCGATCACGAACTACAAGGCCAATGCCGGTACGCACCTGACTGCCTCCGGTACGACGGCCGACAACGGCGTGATCGCCTACCCCACTGCAGCCACTCAGGCGAGCAATCTCTCGACTCCGGCGGGGATCACGATCGGCCAGATTTCGGACGGCACGTCGAAGACGGTGATGGTCGTGGAGTCGCGGGAGCGGGGCTACGCCGGGTGGATCGATGGGGCATCCTCCTGGGTTGTCGCTTCCAACTTGGTGGGTTCAGGATCGACAGGTCCGTCATTCACCACCGGCAAGTGGACCAGCAACGGCACTGCGAATGTCCTGGTGGCCTCTGGTACCACGAATGGTGTGGGCATCAACTACACGCCTGACAGCACCAACAAGTTCATCCCGGACACCAGGTACAACTACACGACCAGCGGCCTGGCCCACGGCCCATCGAGTGAACACTCGGGCGGAATCGTGATGCATGCCTTTGTCGACGGGCACGTCGGGCAGTTCACGACGGACGTCGATCCGTCGCTCTACATGTCGCTCTTCAGCAGGGCGTCGGGCGAACCCATTGTCTTGGACTGATCCAGCCCGCTCTGGATAGCTGATTTCAACGGAGGCCGGGGGGGCGAACCTCCCGGCCTCCGGCTTTTTGCGGGTTGCGGCGAAGGTGGTAGTCTTTCCGGTCCATTCCTTCTGGAGCCCACCGCGATGAGCCACGCCGATCAGCCCGCCGTCAGCTTCTCCCGCCGCGACGCCCTTCGGACGGCCGGTGCCGTCGGGGCCTTCGCCTCGCTCGCCATGCCCCGGGCCGCCCATGCCGAGAACCCGTCAAGCGACGTGATCCGGGTCGGCCTGATCGGGGCCGGCGGCCGCGGCACCGGGGCCCTCCAGCAGACGCTCTCCGTGCCCGGGTCGAACGTGAAGCTCACGGCGATCGCCGACGCCTTCGACGACCGAATCAAGGGGGCCCTCAAGGCCGTCGAGAAGATGGAGGGGAAGGTCGAGTGCCCCGAGGACCGGCAGTTCAAGGGACTCGACGGCTACCAGAAGGTGCTCGACCACTGCGACCTCGTGATCCTCGCCACGCCCCCGGGCTTTCGGCCGTTTCACTTCGAGGCGGCCGTGAAGGCGGGCAAGCACGTGTTCATGGAGAAGCCCGTCTGTGTCGACAGCTTCGGGGCCCGGCTCTGTCTCGAGGCCGCGAAACTGGCCGACGAGAAGAAGCTCAAGGTCGTGGTGGGGCTCCAGCGGCGGTACGACCAGCGCTATCGCGAGACGATCGCCAAGATCCGCGAGGGCGTAGCCGGCGACATCATCGGCGGGCAGGTGTATTGGAACGGCAGCGGCATCTGGTATCGCGACCGGGGGAAGGATGAGACCGAGATGCAGTTCCAGGTGAACAACTGGTACCACTTCAACTGGCTGTGCGGCGACCACATCTGCGAGCAGCACGTCCACAACATCGACATCGCCAACTGGGTGCTCGATGCGGTTCCCAAGGCGGCCTACGGCGTGGGGGGCAAGCAGCTCCGCAAGCCGAAGCAACCGAGCGAGATTTATGACCACCACTCGGTGAACTTCACGTATCCCAACGGCGTGCGGATCGCGAGCCAGTGTCGGCAGTTCCCCGGCGGCGACGGCCGCGTGAACGAGGAGTTCCAGGGCACGAAGGGCTACGTGCGGATCGGCCAGATCACCGACTACGCCGGCGAGACGCTCTGGAAGTTCGAGGGCAAGAGCGACAACCCATATCAGGTCGAGCACGACGAGCTGCATGACGCGATCCGCAACGACAAGCCGCTCAACAACGCCGTCTACGGCACAACGTCGAGTTTCAGCGCGGTGCTCGGCCGGCTGGCCACCTACTCCGGCAAGGAGTGGAAGTGGAAGGATGCCCTCGATCTCGACTACCGCACGATGCCGGAGACGCTCGCCTGGGATGCCACCCCGCCGGTGCTGCCCGACAAGGACGGCGACTACCCGCCCCCGATGCCGGCCACGTTCAAGATCCAGACGGTGACCAAGCCCCCCGTGTCATGATCGTCGGCATTCCCCGCGAGACGAAACGCGACGAATACCGGGTGGCGCTGCTGCCCGTGGGCGCCGAGGAGCTCGTGCACGCGGGCCACACGGTCGTCGTGGAACGCGGCGCCGGCGCGGGATCGGGCCTGCCCGACGATGCCTATGCAGCCAGCGGGGCCACGCTCGTGGACACGGCCGCCGAGGTCTTCGGCCGGGCCGAGATGATCGTGAAGGTGAAGGAGCCGCAGCCGCCCGAGCTCTCGCTCATCAGGCCGCGGCAGACTGTCTTCACGTACTTCCACTTCGCCGCCGACCGCTCGCTCACGGAGGGCTTCCTGGCGACCGGCGCCACGGCCGTGGCCTACGAGACCCTCCGCGATGATCGCGGCCGGCTGCCGCTGCTCGTGCCGATGAGCGAGGTGGCGGGGCGGATGAGCATCCAGGAGGGGGCGAAGTATCTGGAGAAGCCGCAGATGGGCCGCGGCATCCTGCTCGGCGGCGTGCCGGGCGTGGCGCCGGCCAACGTGCTCGTGCTCGGCGCGGGCACCGTGGGGGCCAACGCGGCGAAGGTGGCCGCTGGCTTCGGGGCCAACATCGCCCTGCTCGACACGAATCTCGAGCGGCTCCGCTACCTCGACGACGTGACACCTCCCAACATCGACTGCCTCTACTCCGACCGCCACACGATCCGCGAGCGGCTCGGCTGGGCCGACCTCGTGATCGGCAGCGTGCTGATCCCGGGCGCCCGTGCGCCGCACCTCGTGGGCCGCGACGATCTCAAGCTCATGAAGCCGGGCGCCGTGATCATCGACGTGGCGATCGACCAGGGGGGCTGCGTGGCCACGAGCCGGCCGACGACGCATGCGAATCCCACGTACGTCGTGGACGACGTGGTGCACTACTGCGTCACCAACATGCCCGGCGCGGTCGGCCGCACGAGTACCTATGCCCTCTGCAACGCCACGCTCCCCTACGTGCTCGAACTGGCGGCGGCCGGCGTCGACGCGGCGGCCCGCCGGAGCGCCGCGATCCGCTCGGCCGTGAACGTGTTCGAGGGACGGCTCGTCCAGCCCGCCGTCGCCGCCGCGTTCGGGTTGCCGTGCGATTCCGCCCCGTTCGGTAAGGGCTGACGACCGGTCGGTTCCGTTTCATAAAAGCCCCCAGGCGCAAGCCGGGGGATGTCGGGCGCAAGCCCGACCGCACGCCGCGGGATGATGCGGGGTGCTTCGAAATTGACACCGCAAGATCCCCCTGCTTGCGCATGGGGGCTTTTATGCGCAAGAGTATCGCCTCACACTGAAGAGCATGAATCACTCCGAAAACACGATTCCCGCTTCGCTCCGCTGGGTCGGCGACGAGGCTGGCCACCTCGACATCCTCGATCAGACACGGCTGCCGGCGCAGCTCGAATGGCGAGCCTGCCGCGACGTCGATGCCGTGGTCGAGGCGATCAAGAGCCTGCGGGTGCGGGGGGCCCCCGCGATCGGCATCGCCGGGGCCTACGGGCTCGTGGTCGCTGCGGGCGAGGCGATCCGCGACGGCCTCGCTCCCGAGGCGGCGCGGGCCCATGTGCTTGCGCGGGGCGAGCAGCTGGCCTGTGCCCGGCCCACGGCCGTGAACCTCCGGTGGGCCGTCGAGCGGGCGATCCGCGGGATCGCCCCGCTGCCTGCGACCACCTCGGCCCGCGACCTCGCCGCCGCGCTACTCGCCGAGGCCCGGGCCATCCACGACGAAGACCGCGAGCTCTGCGCCGCGATCGGCCGCCACGGCGCTGCACTCCTGCCCGAGGGCGGCATCCTCACGCACTGCAACACCGGGGCGCTCGCCACCGGCGGCGCCGGCACCGCGCTCGCCGCGATCACCACGGCCTGGGAGCAGGGCAAACGAATCGAAGTCTTCGCCGACGAGACGCGGCCGCTCTTCCAGGGGGCGCGGCTCACGGCCTGGGAACTCGTGCAGCGGGGCATTCCCGTCACCGTGCTCGTGGATGCGGCGGCCGGCCATCTGCTCTCGACCGGCCGGGTGCAGGCCTGCATCGTGGGGGCCGACCGGATCACGGCCTGCGGCGACACGGCCAACAAGATCGGCACCTATGCCCTGGCCGTGCTGGCCCGGGCCCATGGCGTGCCCTTCTACGTGGCCGCGCCGTCG
>JBILVW010000418.1:0-2825 GCA_044370205.1 Pirellulales bacterium
AGGCTGCCGCGGCAGCTCACGAGCACCGGCGCTGGCGGCTGGGCCGGGGCCTGGACCGAAGGAGGCGGCGACGCATCGGCCGTGCGGCCCGGCAGGAAACTGCCGGCGACTCCTTCAAGCCGCATCCGTACGTCACGATCGAGCCGGATCGAATCGACGCCGCCGATGTTCGGCCCCTGGTCGCCGACGGGCTTTCCCGACCGCCCGGGCTTCACCGCCGCAGCCTGCTGTGGTGCCCCCTCGCGGGGCGTGAGCTTCGCCATCATGCCGCGGCCGCTGCCGCTCGACCGGCCGTACCGAAACTGCACCATCTCGTTGGTCTGCACTTCGAGCTCGTCGAGTTCGACGTCGCGGGTCACGATCTCGATGTCGTCATCGGCCCCCGGTGTCGAGGGCGTGCCGCGGATCGTGACCTGGCCCCGCAGGCTGCCGCCGATGAGCTTCGCCAGCCGACCCTGCCGCAGATCGAGCGGCTCGTCGAACTCGAGCACGGCTCCCTGCGGCGCCCGCAGCACGATCGTCCGGCCGCCAGCCGTCTCGGCTGCCACCCGGTTGCGGTCGGGCAGCACGACGAGCGTGCAGGGCACGAGGTTCACGCGGCCGTCGGGCAGCGAGTGATAGTCCTTGAAGAGCAGCCGCATCTGCCGGCTCTCGAGCATGATCGGATTGTCCCGCTCCCACGATCCCGCGGGAAACACGTCGCCGAGGGACGCCAGCCGGCGGTCGGCCCGGGCCCGGATCGCCGCCGCCTCCTCGGGCGTCATCTCGTGGGCCGACACCTGCTCGCGCACCCGCGGCTCCACCAGCGGCACGACGGCGAGCCGATAAAAGCCAGCCGCGGCAAGCGCGACGAGAAACACCCGCAGGGTGCGTCCAAGGCGATGCTCCATCGTGGTGCCCATGGAGAGATCCTCAGGCCCGCCCTGCGCCGGGAACGGCAGGCTGCGCAGCCGCGTAGCGGGCCACGATCGCCTCCCAGCCGCCACGGGCGCGGAGCATCCGTTCGATCGCCTCGCGCACCGCCCCCTTGCCGCCGGGGAGCGACGTGACGACGCTCGCAGCCGCCCGCACCTCGGCGCAGGCGTCGGCCACCGCGATCCCCACGCCGCACCGCATGATGACGGGCAGGTCGGGCAGGTCGTCTCCCATGAAGGCCACCTGCTCCCAGGCGAGGCCACTCTCTGACATGATCTCGGCCACGGCAGCCAGCTTGTCGTCCACGCCCTGCCGGACGAGGTCGATGCCCAGCTCGTCGGCGCGAAGCTGCACGACGCGGCTCGACCGGCCGGTCACGATCCCAGCCCGGCAGCCGGCCCGCTGCCAGACACGCAGGCCGAGGCCGTCGCGAATGTTGAACGTCTTCTGCTCGACCCCGTCGTTGCTCCAGGTCACGCCGCCGTCGGTCAGCACGCCATCGACGTCGAGCAGCAGGAGCTGCACGGCGGCCAGTCGGCGGTCGAGATCGGTGGAGGTGGTCATGAAAATATTCAGGCGAGTCGGGCGGTGCAGACGCGACGAGGCCGGTCAGGCGGCCGCAGCGCCGGTGGCCGGCGTTGCGACGGCCTCAGGCGCGACGAGGCCGACGAGATCGACGATGTCGAGCAGCCCATGCGGCCGGCCGTCGTGATCGATGACAGGCAGTTCGCTCAGCCGCCGGGCCTCCAGGATCGCGACCGCGTCCCGGAGCCGCGTGCCGAGCGGAATCGTCGTGGGCCGCGGCGTCATCACCCGCTCGATTGGCGAGTCGAGCGCGGCGTCGTCGCGGCGTTCGAAGATGCGGGCGAGGTCGCTGTCGGTAAACAGGCCGGCCAGGCCTCCGGCATCGTCCACGATCATCACCGCGCCGGTGCGGCGGGCCGGCAGCGGCTGGGCGAAAACCGCCCGCACGGTGTCGTGCGGCCGGGCGATCCGGCATTCGCGGAGCGGCCGCATCGCCTCGTCGACGAGCATGAGCTGTCGCCCCAGGCTGCCCCCGGGATGGCGGGCCGCGAAGTCCTCGGGCGTGAACTCGCGGAGCCGGCAGGTCACGAGGGCCATGGCGTCGCCGAGCGCCAGCATGAGCGACGTGCTCGTGCTCGGCGCCAGCCCGAGCGTGCAGGCCTCCCGCACGGCCCCCGTTGGCACGACCACTTCGGCCGCCCGGCCCAGCGCACTGCCCGGCCGGCCGGTGAGGGCCACGATGCGGATGTCACGGGCGGCGATATGTGGCAGCAGCCGCACGATCTCCTCGGTCTCACCCGATTGCGAAATCGCGAGCACGACGTCGTCGCGGCGCAGCGCGCCGAGGTCGCCGTGCATCGCCTCGGCGGGATGCAGAAAGTGGCTCGGCGTGCCGGTCGAAGCGAGCGTCGCGGAGATCTTCCGCGCCACGAGCCCCGCCTTGCCGATCCCCGTGACGACGACGCTCCCGGTGCAGTGGAGCAAGAGCCGCACCGCCTGCGCAAACGATCCGTCGAGCGTCTCGGCCGCCCGCAGGACGGCCTCTCCCTCCGCACGCAGAATCTCCTGCCCGATCGTGATCAGGCTGCTCTCGCTGACGTCGCGCATGACGGTCCGGCCCTGGAGTATCCGCGCGGTCCGTCGCGCGGGGGCGGGACTATAGGACGGCTGGGCAAGCGCCACAACGCGGCTTTCCCGCCGGATCTTCCGGCCCAACCCGGCTTCGGGTGACCCATACCCCGCTCGCCGGACGCTCGCTTCGGGCATCCCTGCCCTTCGCTCGCTCGATGGCGGCTGCGCTCTCGGCATCCTGCCTTCGCCGACCAATCCGCTAAAGCGGATCGGTGCCCGGCCAACGCCGGCGAGCAGGGTACGGGTCACCCGAA